>DASSHD010000230.1:0-13055 GCA_035693085.1 Hanamia sp.
TACCTTCTTCGGTATTTACCATTTAAAAAACTTAATGTATTTATTCTTGTACTGGTAGCGGGATTCTTTTTTTATGTCATGGAAATTTATGGGGGTCTACTGGAACCCTATAAAATAATTAATATAAAATGATCAGTTTTACGAACAAACCTTGGAATTGACTCGTGTTTTGAAATCAGGAAATACATCATTTAATACCTTTTCAAATTGTTTATCCCAAGTTAGATTTTCAATTGCATATTTTCTGATTGTAACCGAATCAAATTTATTTTTACTCAAAAATTTTATTATTTCCCCGATATCAATAGGATTATTGTTCCCGGGAACCCTAAAAATAAAATCTTTATTTTCAAAATCTACATCAGTTTCAGAATAAAAAAATGGGAGTCCTCTGGCACAATATTCCCTGTTCTTAAGTGATTTCACATTATTTATTGATATTCTATGACACCCAAGACTTCCCACGGCAATATCAGCCTTATTAAAAATTACGTCTAACTCTTTACCGGATTTTTTTCCATAAAAAATAACGTAATTACTTAAATTATACTTTTTTACGAGTTTCTTATATCTTAATGACTCCCGATTAGAAGAATCTCCCACTATATGGAAAAATACTTTTTTCTTCTCTGAATTTTCAGTATAATAATTATGCAATCCTTCTATTACCCGATCATATCCATGCCAGTGAGCAATTGATGCAACTCCGATTAGATGTATGTCATTGTCAGATTTATTATTTTGAATCATATTTATTGAGTCAGGATCAATTCCATTATTAATTTGTGTAGAAGGAATCCCAAAAATGCTGGTATAAGGGGTTAAAGTTATAATCCGGGTAACATAATTTTTAAATTTGCATCGGGATAATTTTTCTATTAGCAATACAATCCGGGATGTGAATTTTAGATACCTGTATTCTTGGTCGTAAGGGTAAGTCGGTATCTCTAATAAAACTTTTATATTGCTTCTTTTAAGTTTTTCCAAAAATGAAATAAAAAGTGGGTTAGCAAAATGAGTGTATCTTATAAAAACAATTTTAATCTTTTTCTCCTTAATATACTTATATACATTTTTATATTTACATCTCCACTGAAATTCACTTATGATGTGGATTTTCGAATATTTGTCTATCCTTTCTCCATTTATACAACGGCCAATAAGTTCGTTTTTATCATTGGATTCCAGGTAAGACAAATCAACTTTCATCCCAAGACGTTTTAGTGCATCTACTTGTGCCAGGATTTTCTTGCTAATACCATTAGAATCTGTTAACGCTTCACCTATCAAAAACAATGTATTCATTTATTTTATTTTCGCGATGAAATTAAACCAATTTACATGAAGTTGAAACAAACGCAGTAAAGCAACTTTTTCTATAATTTTTTCTTTCTTGTAATTTTTTGATATGTTGCGTTTATTTATTCACCAATGTTTTTAAATTATATTTGCGAAATTTAAAAAAGAAACAAGCTTTATGAAAGTGGTAATACTCGCCGGCGGATTGGGAACAAGGATAGCAGAAGAATCGCACCTCAGGCCGAAGCCAATGGTCGAGATTGGGGGTAAGCCTATTTTATGGCATATCATGAAGAACTATTCGCATTTTGGGTTCAATGAATTTATAATTTGCTGTGGATATAAAGGCAACATTATTAAAGAATATTTTTTAAACTATTTCTTATACAACTCCGACATAACCGTAGAACTCAGAAATAATAAAGTGGATGTGCATTTTACTAATACGGAATCTTTTAAAGTAACCCTTGTAGATACCGGAATTCACACCAATACAGCAGGAAGAATACAGAAGATACAGAAGTATGTGGTGGGAGAAACATTTATGCTTACTTATGGCGATGGCGTTTCGGATATAAATTTAAACGAATTGGTTTCTTTCCATCAATCGCACGGAAAATTAGCTACCCTTACCTCCATCCAGCTTCCCGGCAGATTCGGATCTTTAGAAACTGATGAGAATTCTGTTGTAAATCATTTCAAAGAAAAACCTGCTGAAAAAGATGTATGGATCAATGGAGGGTATTTTGTGCTGAATCCGGGTATTTTCAATTATCTCAAAGATGATATGGAAACCATTCAATGGGAAAGAGAGCCTTTGGAACAATTGGCTAGTGACCATGAACTGGTAGCTTATAAACATCGTGGCTTCTGGAAATGTATGGATGCAATGCGCGACAAAATCGAAATGGAGCAGCTATGGGAATCGAACCAGGCAAAATGGAAATCCTGGTAAAAAAATTACTATGAAAATATTTGTAACCGGACACAAAGGGTACATCGGTCCTCATTTAATAAGCCTTTTGAAGGAGGCTGGCCATGCTGTAACTGCTTGCGATATCAGTCTTTTTGAAGAAGCAAAAATTGCTGATACGATAAAACCCGATAAGGAATTAATAAAAGATATAAGAGATTTAACGCCGAAAGATTTAAAAGGGCATGATTGTGTAATGCACCTTGCTGCAATATCCAACGATCCGATGGGCGACCTGAATCCCGAAATTACCTATAGCATCAATAGAGAAGGCTCTATACATCTGGCCAGAATTTCTAAAGAAGCCGGAGTAAAAAGATTTTTATTTTCTAGCAGTTGTTCCATTTATGGCAAAGGTGTCAATAACGATTTAGATGAAAACGCCGGAGTAAATCCTCTGACAGCTTATGCGATATCTAAAATCGCTGTGGAAGAAGCATTGGCTGAAATGGCTGATGAAAACTTTTGCACAACTTTTTTAAGAAACTCAACGGCTTATGGTTATTCGCCCATATTCAGAATAGACTTAGTGGTAAATAATTTATTAGCATGCGCCATTGCAAAAGGTGAAATCCGCATTATGAGCGATGGCGAACCATGGCGCCCATTGATTCACTGCAAAGACATAGCAAGAGCTTTTGTATCTTTAGCAAGCGCACATCCCGATAAAATAAATGCCAAAGCAATTAACATTGGAGGCAATAAAGAAAATTATCAAGTAAAAGATGTTGCATCAATAGTAAAAGAATTAATTCCTTCATCAAAAGTTTTTTTTACAGGCGAAGTGGGAAACGATCCAAGAGATTACAGGGTCAATTTTAATTTACTAAATGAAATAGTGCCCGATTTTAAACTCGAATATACACTCCGATCAGGCATGCAAGAATTGTTTGAAAAACTTCAATTGATTCATTTCTCCGAAAAAGATTTTGATGGAGATCGTTTCACAAGACTCAAACTTTTAAAAAAACATTTCGATAAAATATCTGTAACTATCTGATGCAATTCGATGCAACATTTCTCAGCGGGCTTTATGTTATCAATCTTGATTTATTCACTGACGAACGGGGTTGGTTTGCACGCACATTTTGCAAAAGAGAATTTGACCAAATCGGTTATCATAAGGAGTGGGTACAAATGAATCATTCTTTCACAAAACAAGAGGGCACTTTACGTGGGTTACATTATCAGCATTTTCCACATAGTGAAGCTAAATTGATACGATGTATTTCGGGATCTGTTTACGATGTGGCTGTTGATATAAGAAAAGATTCAACCACTTTCTTAAAATGGTTTGGCATAGAATTAAGTGCCGAAAATAAAAAAATGATCTATATACCGGAGGGGTTTGCACATGGATTTCAGGCACTGTCCAACAATTGCGAAATTATTTATCATCATACTGATTTTTACACTCCGGATGCAGAAGAAGGAATAAAATATGATGATCCTTCTATAAAAATAACCTGGCCTTTAGCCATCAAGGGAATTTCGGAAAGAGATCAGAAACATCTGTATTTATCCGAAAACTTTAAAGGAATATAATTATGCAATGCAGATTTTGTAAAACAGAATTGACAAATTTATTTATTGACCTCGTGAATTCGCCGGCATCTAATTCATTTTTAACGCAACAGGAATTGAACGAACCTGAAACTTTTTACCCGTTAAAAGTTTATACCTGTCATCATTGTTTTTTAGTTCAGGTAGATGAATATAAAAAGTCAAATGCCATTTTTAATAATGAATACCTTTATTTTTCTTCTTACAGCTCAAGCTGGTTAAATCATGCAAAGAAATATACTGAAATGATGATTGAGCGTTTTGGATACAATGAACAATCCCAAATAATCGAAATAGCATCCAATGATGGTTATCTTTTACAATATTTCAAAGAGAAAAATATTCCTGTTCTTGGTATAGAGCCAACAGAAAATACTGCGGCAGTGGCACGACAAAAAGGGATCAAATCTATCAATAAATTTTTTGGAGAAAAGCTGGCAAAAGAATTGGCAACAAAGAATGTAAAATCCGATCTTTTATTGGGAAATAATGTATTACCTCATGTTCCGGATATTGTGGATTTTGTAAAAGGCATGAAAATAATTCTGAAGCCGGCTGGCGTTATCACTATGGAATTCCCACATCTGATGCAGCTCGTGGACAACAATCAGTTTGACACCATTTATCATGAACATTTTTCTTATTTATCATTTTATACTGTAAAACAAATATTTGGATCCGTAGGCCTGGAAATATTTGATGTAGATGAAATACCTACTCACGGCGGTTCTATAAGAATTTATGCAAAACATCAAGAAGACAATTCTAAAAAAATATCGACAA
This sequence comes from Hanamia sp., assembly GCA_035693085.1. GTDB lineage: Bacteria > Bacteroidota > Bacteroidia > Chitinophagales > Chitinophagaceae > Ginsengibacter. The sequence continues at coordinate 4,619 of DASSHD010000230.1, forward strand.
ATGTTGATGCATTGTTAGACAAAGAAAAAAGTAAAGGAATGACAGAACTTACCTATTACAGCCATTTTGCAGAAAAGGCAGAAAAGGTAAAATTGGATTTGATAGAATTCCTGATTTGCCAGAAAAAAGATAATAAGAAAGTGGCTGCTTATGGCGCTGCTGCCAAAGGAAATACTTTGCTTAATTATTGTGGTGTAAAAAATGATTTGATTAGTTATGCAGTAGATGCGAATCCACATAAACAAAATAAATACTTGCCTGCAAGCCATATACCGGTAACGAATGAGTTATTTTTAAAAAATGATAAACCGGATTACATTTTAATTCTTCCATGGAATCTGAAAGAAGAAATAATTAACCAATTGAGTTATGTAAAAGATTGGAGTGCTAAATTTGTGATTCCTATCCCTGAATTACAAATTATATAAAATGTATGAAAGTACTTGTAACCGGCGCTTCGGGATTTATCGGCAACTACCTGGTAAAGGAGTTATTAAAAAATAACCACCAGGTAATTGCGACTTCCCAAGACGAAGAAAAAGCAAAAACCTTTTCTTGGGTTAATAATGTAAAATACATTCCTCTCAATTTATCGCGAGTAGATGACAGCATTAATTATTTTAATTATTTTGATAATCCTGAAGCTATTATTCATCTCGCTTGGAAAGGCCTGCCGAATTACGATGCTCTTTTTCATTTTGAAGAAAATTTATTCAGGCATTATGGTTTTTTAAAGAACCTGGTCAGAAATGGTGTAAAAGATATAACCGTTACCGGAACCTGTTTCGAATATGGATTGCAGGAAGGAAAATTAAGTGAAAACATGGCGGCAATCCCTGCAAACCCTTACGCAATCGCAAAAGATTCGCTCAGAAAGTTTTTAGAACAATTACAAAAGCACCTTCCTTTTTCTCTAAAGTGGGTAAGATTGTTTTACATGTATGGAGAAGGACAAAACCCAAATTCTTTGCTGGCCCAGTTGGAATCTGCGATTAAAAATGGAGAAAAGGAATTTAATATGAGCGCTGGTGAACAGCAAAGAGACTATCTGCCAGTAGAAAAAATGGTAGAATATATTGCACAAATTGCCTTACAAAAAAAAGTAGAAGGAGTTATCAATTGTTGTAGTGGCGTTCCGATTACTGTCAATCAATTGGTTGATAATTTTCTTTCAGAAAAAAAACAATCCATAAAATTAAACAAAGGTTTTTATTCTTATCAAGCACATGAGCCAATGAATTTCTGGGGTGATGATAAGAAATTGAAGGATATTATTAAAAGATAAAAAGATGGCATTTTTCTTAAGATGTAATATAATCATTTTTACATGTTCGTTTTTTCAGGTATTGCGGCAATTGGTTTTTGTTTATTAAAGCAATAATTTCAACGAGATCGCAATTTCAATATTTCTTTTCTAATTCTAAAAAAAAGCAACATTCAATTGATCAATTAATGGCAATAGATATTGTGATAGTAAACTGGAATAGCAGCGACTATTTGCTTAAATGCATCCAATCGGTTTTTACAGAAAGGAATGAATTATATATCGGAAAGGTTTTTATTATTGACAATCATTCTTCTGACGATTCTCTTATACAATTGCCAACCCATCACAAACAGGTAATTATAAAAAATGCACAAAACAATGGTTTTGCAAAGGCCGCTAACCAAGGATTTAAATTGTGTACTGCTGCGTATATATTATTATTAAACCCTGATGCCCGGTTACTCGAGTCTACTCTTGAAGATTGCATTTCGTTTATGGAAAAGGAACCCGGAGTAGATATTTTGGGTTGCCGCTTGTTGGACGATAATGGCGAAATATCCCCCAGTTGTGCCAGGTTTCCTACTCCTTTAAAAATGTTCGCGGATTCAATAGGGTTATCAAAAATTTCCCCTTCGTTGTTTAAGCCTGCCATTTTAATGTCGGATTGGGATCATAAAACCAGCTGCTATGTGGACCAGGTTATGGGGGCATTTATGTTGATGCGTCATTCAGTTTTTGGTAAAGTGGGGTATTTTGACGAACAATTTTTTGTGTATTCAGAAGAACTTGACTTTTCCAAACGGCTTTCAGATATAGGAGGCAAATCTTATTTCAATACTGACATTATCGCTATGCACAGTGGCCAGGGAACCACCAAAGAAGTGAAAGGATTCCGCCTTTTCCTGAACCTTCGCAGCAGATTGCTCTATGCCAAAAAGCATTTTAATTATGGGGGCTATTTATTAGTAGGCTTTGGTACTTTTTTTATTGAGCCATTTTCAAGAATCTTTTTTTTATTGATAAAGGGAAATTTCAGTGAAATTAAAGAAGTAATTAAAGGGTATCAATTGCTGCTGGCAAAGCAACAAAGATAGTGCTACCTTAATATTTATTCTATTGAAAAGCCAGGTACTCTAAAATTTTTATCAGGTATTTTTTTGTCAAAAATATTGTACCAAACCGCATCCAGCGCCTCGTCAGAATAATACTGCCGAACAAATTCACAATTTCTTTTAGCAAGCATTTCTCTTTCTTCAGGCTTCATAGCATATACTCTTTTGATTTGGGCTACCCATTCATCTGTATCAGAACAATACATTTTTTCTCCCGCATCCTTCATCATATCAGTATAAGCCGGCGTAGCCGAAACCAATGTTGGCACTCCGGTAAACCAAAATGAAATTAATTTATTGGCAGGTTTATACCAGCCTAAAAGATTTTTTTTGATGAGTGGAATGATCCCACAATCGTATTTACTCAGTTCATCATAATTTTTATAAAGTTCCCACTTATGAAATATAGTTTTGATCGGCAACTGATTGAGGATTTTAGAAACAGGTTGTTTTTTTAAATTACCCAGAACAGGATACGTTTCATCGGTAATAACATGAAGCTCACAAAATGAATTTACTTTTTGAAACATCTCTTTAAATTTCAATAGTTGGGGGAGAACCACACTCTGTCCTTCCCAAACCAATTTCATTTTCTCTTCAATAGCATAGTTCGCTTTATGGAACTTAGCTTCATTTTGAAGATAGTCAAGACTAATGATCACATTTTTATTCCATTTTTCCACTTTCTTTTTTACCTCTTTATTGGAGCAAATAACTACATCCGCTATTTTCAGCCATTTAATGATAAGCCGTTTATAATTAAAATACAACATGTTTTCTCTGCGAAGCATAAATCTACCCACACCTTTGAATAAAGTACTGAATATATCTGAAGGGAAAATTAAACTATCAACCATTTCAAAAATAAATTTTGTGTCGGGATGCTTCTTCTTATAAAGAAGCCATTTGCTAAGATTGGAAGGCGCTGTTAATAATATAATATCATATTTTTTACCGGCGTCTGCTATCTCGAATGGAATGCCATTGTTCTTTGCAAAAAAGGGGAATCTCCTCCTGTCTGCAGGCTGGGAAAGGTCTGGGAGGTAAGGAACATATCCTATTTTTAATTCCTTAAAATTCATGTTGTAATTCTAATTAATAGTAGATAGGGATTTCAATATTCATAAATGGCAACATTCAAATATAGGAGGGAAAATTCAAACTGCTAAGATGAATCTCCTGATTTCATTGTTCAAATTCAAATAAATCCTGTCATGGCTTAAATTTGCAAAAAAATATTGAAATGAATTCGAAAGCAACCAGGTCATTATCTACATAGTAAACCAACAAATACCAGGGATTTCTAGTTTCTTCTCAATATAAAGTTTAAAAATTTATTTCCAGGAACAATAACCAGCCATTTACCGAATTATACAAATAATTATATTTACTCCAACTTTATAAAAAAGAAACTATTTCCTTATTTTTATTTGGCTGCATTATCAAAATTGAAATGAAACTACTTTATTTCAATTTTACAACCTTTTTTCATAAAAAGCACATGGAAAATAAGCCCTATCATCTTTATGTGTCCTCTAAAACAAAATTTTTTATTGTTTCCGGCTCAGATAAAATATTATCTCGTTTTACAAGTCATGCAAAACGGATGCCTTAGCTAAAAAACTAATTTCCCTCAATTATTTATATTCTGAAGATGCTTTTAGAAATTGCAATATAGATGGCATCAATTTTCTTCTTGACACGAGTATGCCATTATCAATACAAGAATTGATAAAGAGACTTTTCCGCTCACCAACATAGCCATTAATTTTTATAGTAAACAAACAAAAAACCGGTTTTCTTTTTTACTAAAATAAGAATAAAGAATACCTGAAAAAAGAGGTAAAGATTTTAAAAAAATATTCAACTCTTTTTTAAATGGCAAATCCTCTGCCGCTATTCATTTTAAACAGCAAGCTCTATTCCGGGGGAAAAATAAAGTACTTATCTTTAATACAAATCAGAAATGAATGGTAAAAAGAATTTTATTTTTTCTTTATTTATTAACGCTGATAAACAAGTTCGGCTATTCGCAAATTTCTGAAAGCTTTAATGATGGCGATTTTATAAACAATCCCCAATGGATTGGAAACTCAAATGCATTTGTGGTAAATTCTTCATTTCAATTACAAAGCAATGATACAATAGCAAATAGCAGTTTTTATCTGGCTACAGCTAATACACTTGCAACTTCTGTTCAATGGGAATTCCTGGTAAAAATAAATTTCAATCCTTCTTCTGCAAACTATATTGATGCTTATCTGACTTCTTTATCGGGCGATTTAAACGCCTCCTCCAATCAGGGCTATTTTGTAAGAATAGGAAATACGGAGGATGAAATAAGTCTTTATCGCAAAGACGGAAGTGGTGTTATGACAAAAATCATTGACGGCGAAAATGGAATTCTAAATCATAGCAGCAATACTATGAAAATAAAAGTAATCCGCGATGCAAATAACCAATGGATTCTTTATAGAGATGTAAGCGGGACCGGAAATTTCTATATCAGTGAAGGTTCCATGATGGATGATACATATACTACTACTTCCTTCTTTGGATTTTTAATAAAACAAAGCACATCAGGGTTTTTTCAAAAACATTTTATTGATGACATAGAAATTAAAAATTATCTTCCTGATGTAACTCCGCCTTCAATTCAATCTGCCACCGCAATTTCCTCTACTACTGTTGATGTCCTCTTTGATGAGCCTTTGGATAAAGCGAGCGCAGGTTTGTTTTCCAATTATTCTGCTGATAAAGGATTAGGCATGCCAATGTCAGTTTTTGCTGACGCACAAAATCCTTCATTAGTGCATCTTACTTTCGAAAATACTTTTAATAACGGTGAAGCTTATTCGTTAACGATTAACGGCGTAAAAGATATTTCCGGCAATGCAATCAGCAACGTAATTGCCAGTTTCAGCTTTTACATTCCACAGCAATACGATATAGTAATAGATGAGATCATGGCAGATCCAACACCAGAGGTTGGTTTACCCAATAGCGAATGGGTTGAACTAAAAAACACATCTGGTTTTCCAATCAATTTAAAAGGATGGCGCTTAAATGATTTAACCGGAACAAGCGGGCCGATGGCAGATTTTGTATTACAGCCGGATAGTTTTGTAATTGTATGTGCAACTTCAGCTTCAACCAATTTATCTTCTTTTGGAAAAATTATAAGTGTCACGGGTTTTCCCCCGCTTGATAATGGCGGAGATTTGATTTCAATAGCTGATGCAAATGGAAAAATTATTCATGCAGTGCAATATTCTTCTGACTGGTATCCCAATGAATTGAAAAAAGATGGCGGTTGGTCTTTGGAAATGATTGACACTAAAAATCCCTGCAGCGGCTTTTCCAATTGGACAGCAAGTATAGACAACAGTGGCGGATCACCCGGAAGAAAAAATTCAGTAGATGGAAATAATAAAGATGAAACATCTCCAGAACTATTAAGAGCCTTTGCAACCAATCCCACAATAATTACTTTACTCTTTAACGAATCTGTTGATAGCCTGAAATCCGCTGCTACAGAGAATTATGTATTTGATAACGGATTATCAGCATCAAGTGCAATTACCATTCCTCCTTTATTTGACAAAATAAAAATTACGCTGAATAACCCGCTAACTAAAGGAACGGTTTACCAGGTAACAGCAAAAAATATTTCAGATTGCTCTGGAAATAATATTGGCGAAAAGAATTTAGCAAGATTTGGTTTAGCACAAAGCGCTGATAGTTCTGATTTAGTTATTAATGAAGTTCTTTTTAATCCTCTGCCGTCAGGAGTTGATTATGTTGAATTGTATAATCGCTCTCAAAAGATAGTTGACCTAAGCAAGGTATTCATCGCAAATCGCAACAGCAGCAATGCAATCAGCAGCATTCAGCAATTGAGCGCAGATAATTTTTTATTTTTTCCAGGAGATTTTATTGTTATAACTATTGATCCTAATGTTGTAAAAAGCCAATATATCACAACGAATCCGGATGCTTTTTTAAAAATAAAAACCATGCCTTCATTTTCTAACGATAAAGGGAACGTAATCATTTTGAACGAACAGGGAAATACTATAGATGAAGTAAATTATTCAGACAAATGGCATTTTGCTTTGATAAAAAATACTGAAGGGGTTTCTTTGGAAAGAATAGATTATGATGCTACTTCCATTCAAAATAATTTTCATTCGGCAGCTACATCTGCAGGCTACGGTACTCCGGGTTACAAAAATTCTCAGTACAAAATAAACGAAGATATAATGGGAGAAATAACGATTACTCCCGAAATTTTCTCTCCTGATAATGATGGGCACGAGGATTTCGCGACTATCAACTATAGGTTCCCTTCGCCTGGCTATGTGGCCAATATCACCATTTTCGATGCTTCGGGGAGGCCTGTCCGTTATCTGCAGAAAAATTCGTTAAGCGGTATCACCGGTTATTATCGTTGGGATGGGTTGAATGATAAAAATCAAAAATTACCACAAGGCATCTATATTATTTATACAGAAATTTTTAATAAGGAGGGAAAGAAAAAACAATTTAAGAATACGATAGTGTTAGCAAGGCGATATAATTAATTTTTTAAAAAGTGATATTTCTTAATAAGATTTTAAATAACAAATCAAATGGCAAAACAATTTTCATTTCCTTTAAAAAAATCAAAATCAAGGTTATTCCTTGCTTTACTGTTCACAATTTTTTCTTCGTCTTCATTTGCCCAGGTAAAAGATGAAATTTCAATTCGATCCATTTTGCAAGACCAACAAAACGCGTGGAACAATGGGGATACCAAAACCTTTATGCAGGGATATTGGCAAAATGATTCGCTCATGTTTATTGGCAAATCGGGTATTACTTATGGCTGGCAGAAAACTTTGGATAATTATAAAAAAAGATACCCGGACAACGCAGCAATGGGTAAATTGAAATTTACACTTTTACAAATGAAACCTCTTTCTCCTGAATATTATTTTGTTGTTGGTAAATGGTATCTGCAAAGAAGCATAGGCAATGTGGGAGGAGTTTTCACTTTATTATTTAAAAAAATAAATGGCCAATGGTGGATAATTGCAGATCACAGCAGTTAAGCACAGTAAATAGAGAAATATCGCTGATTTCTGTTTACTGAATTAAGAAATTGTTGAAGTCGGCGCTATCTCCATAAAAAATATTAAAATCAACAGGACCATCTATTCCATTTACCCGGCCACTTTCACTATGTTGCCAAAACTCCCATTTATTTTCTATTCTTGGTTTAACCGGCTGCAAATAGTGTGCTATCCAAAGCGGGTAATCTTCAAAACCGGTTCGAAAATACCTTTCATAAAAATCAACATTAGTATAAATGATTGGTTTGACTCCGTAATGATTCTCAACTGCGTCTAACCATGCTTTCACTTCTTTTTGCATCTCTGTTACAGAAATTCTTCCACTTTTTTCCACATCAAGCACCGGCGGAATATCGCCAGCCTTCAGATTTACTATTTGAACAAAATTATTAACCTGTCTTTGCACGTTTCTTCCCAGAATAAAAAAATGGTATGCGCCCTTGGGAATATTTTGTTCTTCTGCCTGAATCCAATTTCGCCTGAATTGTTCATCTACTATGCTGGTTCCTTCTGTAGCTTTTATAAATGCAAAGCCGATTTTAATTCCATTATCTTCCATATTTTTTACCTCTTTCCAATTCACCACACTTTGATATCGGCTTACATCTATGCCGTGTATTTCATATCCGACTGGAATCTCTATTTGAAAACCCGGATAAAAAACATGCGGCTTGATAATAAAAAAATTTACTGCATAATAAATACCGATTATTACCAGGCAAAGCCAAAAAATTATTTTAAAAAATGATTGTGATTTTCGTTTCTTTCTTTTTCGTGCCACAGCGAATTCTCTTGTTTTCTTTATTATCCGGAATTTTCTTTTGCAAACTTAACATCATTATATGTTTGAATTTTAATAAAATAAATTCCAGATTAGTAAATCTTTTAATTATCGGATTGTGAAGAATCCGGATACCAGCATTTCTTATTTGTATCATAGTTTA
>DASSHD010000231.1:0-3031 GCA_035693085.1 Hanamia sp.
ATCGCCATCGGTTTTAATAATAAAGTGATATGCTTTGGCAGAGAAAAAATTTTTGATTGCGAGTTTTGTATAGCTGTGTAATCCTCTTTTTTTTTGTTTGGCAAAATCATGGGCAACCCTGGCATCATAACCCAATCCACATACATGGGTACTTAATTTGTTATTGATAAGAAAAGCATCTATGTATTTCGTCTTTCCAGTGATAATTACATCAATTGCTTTATCAATAGATTTAGGAATTCCTGCAGTGCGTGCTAAACCATTTCCGGAACCAAGAGGAATAATACCAATATTGACCGGAATCTTTAATATGAAAGAAACTATCGGAGAGACACTTCCATCCCCTCCGCAGATTGCAATATCAGTCACTTCATCTTTTTTAATTTTATCTGGCAAGAAATTATAATCACCATCAATAGAAGTAAATAAAATTTCAAAAGAAATATTTTTTTCTTCACATTTTTCAACGATCTTTTTTTCTAAATGCAGTTTGCTTTTAGTTCCGGAAATAGGATTGATAAAAAATAAAATTTTACGACTCATGGTTTCCTGTAATTCTTGAAAAAAAATCCATATTGTTTCAAAAATATTATTTAATTCAAAGCATTCCACAGCATATCTTTCAGTTCCACCAATCCTTTATTGATAAGGGATGAAATAAAAATATGCGGTACGTCTTTAGGCAATTCTTTCTCTATGGCTTCCTTCAATTCATTGTCCAGCATATCGCTTTTACTGATTGCGATCAGGAATTTTTTATCCAGCAATTCAGGATTATATTCTTTCAATTCATTTTGCAGAATTTTAAATTCTTCAACGTGATCTTTACTATCCGCAGGAATTACAAAAAGCAAAACGGAATTGCGTTCAATATGTCTCAAAAATCTGTGGCCAAGCCCTTTTCCTTCGGCGGCGCCTTCAATGATACCCGGCAAATCGGCTACACAAAAGCTTTTATTGTCACGATATTCCACTATTCCAAGTTGTGGTGTTATGGTAGTAAATGCGTAATCGGCGATTTTGGGTTTGGCTGCAGTTATTACCGAAAGCAGAGTTGACTTTCCTGCATTGGGAAAGCCTACCAAACCAACATCTGCGAGAACTTTTAATTCCAAGGTCACAGGACTTTCTTCACCTGGCTCACCGGGTTGCGCGTGTTCAGGCGCCTGGTTGGTAGGAGTAGCAAAATGCGAATTTCCCTGGCCGCCCCTGCCGCCCTTTAATAATATTTTTTCTTCGCCATCTTCCAGAATTTCTACTTTTCTCCCGCTTTCTTCAATGGTAGCGATGGTCCCCAATGGCACTTCAATAATTATATCTTTTCCATCGCGTCCTGTACAATTGTTTTTACTACCATTCCCGCCATTTTCGGCAAAAATATTTTTGTGATAACGCAAATGCAATAATGTCCAAAGATTTTTATTTCCACGTAAAATGATATGCGCTCCGCGGCCGCCATCGCCACCATCGGGGCCTCCGAAAGCAGTTAATTTATTTCTCAAAAAATGCCTGCTACCTGCTCCGCCGTGACCACTCCTGCAAAATATTTTTATAAAATCTATGAAGTTTGATTTTTCCATTCATGTAAATGTCGTGAAGTTTTGAATAGAAATTATTTTTTGTGTTGCAAACGAAAAGAGCATAAATTAAAATCTTTAATAATTATTTGTTTACTGAATTCTGAACCAATTTCTCAACCTATAGTTAGCTCTTCTTCGTTTCATTCTATGTCTTACAATAAGAATCCACATATTCATTTTCTTCTGGCACCTCTCTCAACGGCTCACATTCTTTCCATTCATTTTTCATATCAGCTACCAATCGCTGTAAATTTTGTTCCCTCGGTTTTCCTTTTAATAAAACCATTGCACCGGGAAATGTATGAATCGTGCAATTTTCCAGAATATTACAGCCATCTTCAATAATAATTTTCCAAAATCGCTCCGAATAGCAGTTCCCGGACCGATATAAATATTTTTGCTGATAATTACATTTCCGGAATGACACATAGTGGATGTATGAACGCAGATTTGTGAATAACAGGAATGAAATGTTTATATTGATAGATCATTTTTTTATAAAAATGCTAAACAAGTTTTTAACAGTTTTGCGAAATACTTTTCCCGATTTAGAAAAGGCATCCTTATGAACAACTTTATTTTCGTGACTTAAAAATGACACATGAATAATAAGAACTTTGTTGCTGTAAATTATATTGATTGCAAACCTGAATACCGGAATCGTTTTGAAGAGCTATTCGGCTCAAGGGCCAAACAAATTGACACCATGCCAGGTTTTGTGGATATGCAGGTGCTACGTCCATCTAAAGAAGGCGATGCTTATTTAATAGTGAGTCATTGGGAAAACGAAGAATCTTTTAAAGGATGGACGAAATCGGAAACTTTTCTGGAAGGACACAAGCGTGGTTTTGCAGATATGGCAAAAGCAAAAGCAAAAGGAAAAGAAGCTCCAATGAAAAGTGATTTTAAAACATACCATGTAATTGCCCGTTAAAAATTAATTACTATGATGACAGCAGAAAAAAACAAAAAATCAATAATTACCTGGATAAAGAGAATAGGATTCTGGGGATTTTTATTCTTTCTGTTAAAAGGAATTATTTGGTTGGTGGTGGGTTATTTTATTTTGAAATGAATGTTTTGTAAAAGAATTTTTTAAAACATTTAAGATCTGTAATTTAATTTGAAGTTTTTATAAAAAAGCCCCGGTTAGGCGGGGCTTTTTTGATCCTTTGACTTAAAGGTTTTAGATCAATAAATTTTAATCTTTAGGTTCATCACGTTTGCTTTTGCAAAAGTGCTTCGGTCTTTTTGTTTTCTTTGGGTTCTGGTCAGTTTTGGTTTTGGATAACTTTTTTTTAATCTTTCGTTAGTTCTACTTTGACAAAGTTAAATTCATTTATCAGGTGATTTTATTTTGTAACGCCTGTCGATATCATCCTGTCTTCGCTTGTGCCGCAGTTTTATGATTCCTATTATGTTATCTTGTTGTGCATAGGTTCTGGCTATTA
>DASSHD010000232.1:0-5937 GCA_035693085.1 Hanamia sp.
TGCTTTGAGAAAAAACATTGTAAGTGGTACCTTGGAATATTATGCTAAGAAGGGTACGGATATTATTGGAGAAAATGAGTTAGCTCCCAGCACAGGTTTTATAGACCAAAATACATTCACTAATACCGTACTAGGAAATTATGCCAGTATGAAGGGGCATGGTTGGGATGTACAACTATACATAAAAAATATAAGCGGAAATTTTAAATGGTCATCCCAATTGCTTTTTAGTTATACAACAGATGTAGTTACCCATTACGGAGGAACATTAGTACCCTGGAGTTTGGTTTCTTTTGGTGGCGGGGCCAGTGGTTATGTAGTACCTCAGGAGGGAAAACCTGTATTTGGAATATATAGCCTTCGGTGGGCAGGACTTGATCCTCAGACAGGTGATCCGCGTGGTTATGTGGATGATACTATCAGCAAGGACTATTCTTCACTTGCCAATCCTACAAAGCTTTCAGACATCCAGTATAATGGCCCGGCAAGGCCAAAATATTATGGTTCGGTGGGCAATACATTTTCTTACAAGCAAATGTCCTTATTTATAAATATCACTTATAAACTGGACTATTATTTTAGAAGATTTTCAGTAAATTATTACAACCTGGTCAATTATTATTCCCAGGATAAAGATTATTCTTTAAGATGGCAAAAACCCGGGGAAGAAAAAACAACACAGATACCTTCTTTCGTATATCCGGCGAATTATAACAGAGCTATCTTTTACAATAACTCATCAGTACTCGTTGAAAAAGGAGATCATGTCCGGGTGAAGGATATCAGCCTCGCGTATGACTTTGATAAGTCCACCTGTCATTGGCTGCCGCTAAAGCATATAAAGTTGTACGCATACATTAACAACGTAGGTATTATATGGCGTGCGAATGACCATAACCTTGATCCTGATGCTCCTTTTGGAATTCCAACACCAAGAACTTATGCAATAGGATTGCGGGTTAACTTTTAAAAATAATTATTCACCTTTTATTATTCAAAATGAAACAAATATCTCAATTAATGCTGATGATCCTTTTGATCGTAAGCTCATCCTGCAAAAAAGACTGGCTCGATGCCAAACCTAACAAAAATTTGGTAGTCCCACAAACACTACCTGATTTACAGGCTATGCTCGATAATACACTCTTTGTTTTTAATTTTAGCCAGCCCGAGTTAGGCGAAACCGGGTCTGATGATTACTATGTACTCTATCCCGACTGGCTTTCACTCAGCCCCGATGAAGCAAGCGCATATATCTGGGCAAAAGATATTTACAATGGTAGTGCTCCTGTTGACTGGATGATACCCTATGAGCGCATTTTTTATGATAATTATATCCTGGAAAATGTTGAAAATATTACGAAAGACTCAACGAATCTTTCAAACTGGGATAATGTAAAGGGGAGTGCCTTGTTCGGCAGAGGCTTTAATTTTTATAGTCTTGCTGATCTGTTTGCCAAACCCTTTGATAGTACCACTGCTGATACTGACCCGGGCATTCCTTTGCGGTTACATTCGGATATTAATGAGAAATCTACAAGGGCAACCGTAATGCAAACCTACAACCAGATTATTGCCGATCTCAAAACCTCATTATTATTTTTGCCTGCTCTACCTGCTTATAAAACAAGGCCATCAAAAACGGCAGCTTATGCAATGCTCGCCAGAACCTATTTGACTATGGGAAATTATAACCTGGCACTTCTATATGCAGATTCATGTATTTCCCTTCAACCTATCCTTATGAACTACAACACTTTTGACATAACCTTGCAATTCCCATTTCCCATGTTCAATGATGAGACAATTTACTTCGAAGCTTTAAATTATTATAATGTAATCGGTGACCGCATAGCTATTGTGGATTCCACAATATATCGCTCTTATGCAGATAATGACCTAAGAAAATATCTGTTTATTGATACTACAGATGGTCATGCAAGATTCAAGGGTGGCTATGACCAATATACAGGCTTTGGAGGAATAGCAACTGATGAAATTTACCTGGTGAGTGCAGAATGCAATGCAAGATTAGGAAAGATTAATCAGGCTATGTACCGCCTGAATACGCTTCTTGAAAACCGTTGGAAAACAGGTACATTCATACCTCTGACTGCTTCTACTGCTGACGAAGCTCTCAGGCTGGTTCTCAATGAAAGAAGAAAGGAACTGATATTCCGTGGTCTTCGCTGGACAGATTTGAGAAGATTAAATAAAGATCCTCGTTTCGCTGTAACACTCACACGCAATCTGAATGGCACTATATATACATTACCTCCTAATGATAACCGGTATGTGTATCCCATACCTGCCCAGGAAATACAGCTTAGCGGTATTGCCCAAAATCCACGTTAATCAAAGCTAAAATATTTCAAATGAAAAATATTTCAAAGTCAATACTTGTTTTCTTTATTTCCGTTCTTTTTTACAGCAAAAGCTTTAGCCAGGAGTCAGGCATTAAAATAGGTGAAACGTGCCCTGATGTAGTACTATCACATATTATAAATTTCAAAACAGATCACGCCAGGATTTCTGACTTTAAAGGAAAGCTGTTGATACTCGATTTTTGGGCAACATGGTGCGCACCATGTGTATCCATGATACCGGTGACCGATTCCTTGCAAAAAGAGTTTGAGGGAAAGATACAGATCCTTCCGGTTACTGACCAGGATGCTTCAACAACAACAGCATTTCTAAATAACATAAAACATTATAAAAATATTTTGATGCCTTCTGTCACCAATGATACGGAATTACGTACCCTGTTTCCGCACGTCGAAATCCCGCATTATGTATGGCTGGATGAAAACAGTAAAGTAATTGCAATTACCGGTGCTGAACAATTAACAGGAGATATCATAAAAGATTTTTTAAATAAAAAAAAGGAAACATTACCAATAAAGGAAGATCTGTACAAAACCATTCAAGAGCATGCGCCTATGTTCGTAATTGGCAATGAAATAATTACTGGCAATACAACTCATTTTGAAAAAATATACAATTCTGATTTATTGTATCATTCAGTAATAACAAGGTATATAGATGGTTTCGGTTGTGAACAAGGCACAGACTCAACAAGAATTACTTGCAAAAATACTTCTATAGGCAACCTTTATCGAATGGCGGTAAGTCATTATAATCTTTTAAGCCTCGGATCAAACAGCACTATTTGGGAAGTCAATAATGAAATAGTCAAAAAGATGAGTGATTCAGCCGGTGAAGCACATTCAAACACCAGAGCGGAAATAAATGATTGGATGAATCAATATACTTATTGTTACGAACTAAAATTTCCAAAGAAACTAAATGACAAAAAATATGATTTGATGTTACAGGATTTAAACAATTATTTTGGAACAATATATAATATTGTCGGTGGCCTGGAGCGGAGAAAAATCATGTGCCTCGCTTTAATTAAAACATCAAAAAATACAATGCCTGATACTTCTGCAACTAAAAACCAGTATTCAATTAATCCATATCATTTGCAATTAAAAAATGCTTCTGTGCACGAGCTTATTGCCTTACTAAGCATTAACCTAGATACATTTCCGCCTCTTGTAGATGAGACTCATGATGATACAAAAATGGATATTGATATTAATTGCAACCTCTCAGATATAAACTCTTTGAACAAGGCATTAATGCCTTATGGTTTACAACTGGTTGAAAAAATTGCAGAACGTGATATGATTGTTATTAAAGACAAGCCTTTGATTAAATAAAATAAATCCAAAGTGTAAAGCGTTTACAAGTGAAATAATTAAAAGTGTCGGAGATTCATTAGATACGTTGTGACCTGACAGAAGGCGAGCGGACAAACGAAAGCTGCCTTCCGGTCGGACAAGTTCAACCTTAGTGTCCCTTCGAGGCTTTGTGTGTAGAAAAACTTTTTGTGAAGCAAAAGAAAAACAGTTCATTCCCTCGACAAAAATTAAAAACCTCAGAAATCTGTTAAAGATTTAAGGGGATGGAATAGACGACAACATAATTAGCATAGAGTACGATTAATTTATCTGCTGCCAATTCGAAATCCTTCAATCTTTCCTCTTTATACTCCGGGATATAAAAGCTGCCGAGATAATGTCTGTCTGAAATACTGTACACATCTATTACAGCATTGCTTCTGAATTCTTTGCTGCTTTCATTCTTTGCCGGAGTTGCAGAATGAATATAGAGTTTGTCATTTACAGCATTGCTCTCCAGGTTTATTTCATGTAAAGGTGATGCGTTGGTTATCGTTTTGGAATAAGGAGTAGTCTCTGACGATACTTTGATTGCTGTATTTGAGATGGTATCAATTGTTTGTCCTTTATATAAAACGTGCAATATGGTATCCAAACAAATGAATTGATTGTTATAATATTCCACATATAAAATGTGCTTTGTACTCCTATCAAATAGCAGCATACCATCCGTTGAAAAGCCTGCATCCCCTCGTTTGGCTGGAACATTTTCTTGCGTGAGAAGTATATGTTTTACGGGATTCCATCTAATAAAAACCTGGTCCCAGTTGCTTTTAAATTTTTGATAGGCTCTTAAAACATAATCATTATCACCTACTAACAATGATTCAGAAAAAAGTTTTTTTGGAAAATGAAATATTTGATAAGAGAGTCCATCTAAATGATACCTGATTATTTCAGGAACATTCCCCGCCATAATATAACAATAAGAAGAATCAACGCAAGTGGTATATAATGATTGAACGGTTTTTCTATCCGGAATTCCAATCTTAAGCAGTCGTTTATTTGATAAGGTAGAATCTGTTTCAATAATATTTCCAACAGAATCCGTTTCAAGATAAATTTGATTTTCTTGTATTCCGCAAATAGTCCGCAGCCCTTTCATTTTTTTGGAATGATATAATAAAACTGGTGTCTTGCATATAAAATTACGTTTAAAGTCACCTTTTCGTGAGTCGTTATCTGTCGAAATGATCATTAAAGTAAGCACGGCTATTACCGCAGTTGTCATGCATAATAATGATAAAACGAAATATCTTTTTGGAGGTCGCATAATTTTAAACTAAAAAAAGCACTGTGGGTTGCAGTGCTTTTTGATTCATCACTTCTGAAAATTATTCTTACTCCTTTGGGTAGCAACTAAATTACCATTTGCATCAAGTTCTACAGCACATATATGCTCATTAGAAGTTGGACATTTGGCGGTTAATTGCGAAGCCGGGATCGGATTACTTAAATCATACGGGGGTACTGCATCGGTTGTTTGACCATACCATCCGGGTGTAATGGTTGTTTTACCTTTAAACGCAGTTACTGAAGCGCCTAATATTGCCAAAGCAACGATCAGGCTTAATTTTATATTTTTCATAATAAAATTTTTATTGATTAATTATTATTGTTTCTAACATCCAATGAATTTGGCGGCACTAAGGTGGGTGATTCAATCTCCATATAGTATTGACAATAATCATAAAGCGATATATTTTTTTGGCACTTTCTCAATTACGGAAAGCCGGATGCCGGTTAAGGATAGTATCATAAAAACGATGTTGAATACAATATGCTGACTCCATGAAAGTGACGAAAGTAACCCGCCGCAGGAGCACGGTATATAATAGCTGAAATTGAGCATAGCCACCAGGTAAGCGGTGAAAAGGCTCAACAAAAAAAGAGCCGTGTAAAACGCATATAAGCGTAGATTAGAAAATACAAATGAAACAGCGACGGTCAGTTCAACAACCGGCAATGCCAATGCAATAACATTTGCAAACCCTGTAATGTAAGGAGACTGGCTTAATTGAACCCGGAATGTATTATAATCAAGTAGTTTGCTAACGGCTGCATAAGCAAATAAAAAAGCAAGTAATGTGCAAATAATTTTTATGGCTGTATCCTGTTTCATTGTTCATCTTTAAATGTTAAAATGAGGCATCTGAAACCTGTCTGTATTTCTTTTAATGAGGCTGGAGAA
>DASSHD010000233.1:0-6835 GCA_035693085.1 Hanamia sp.
TACATGGATTTCACCAAAAACTCCACCAACAGGTTACAGAAGTTGCGTAGAATATTTACATAAAAATATATGGATCACTTGTGGACTAAACGGTGTAGATATTTCAGAAGATAACGGAATGAATTGGAAAAATATCAGCGAAGAAAGTTTTCATGTATGTCGCAAAGCAAAAAAAGGTAACGCAATTTTTTTAGCAGGAAATGGGCGAGTCGCGAAAATGGTGATGGGAAAATAAGAAAATGAAAATCCCCATTTTTTGTTTGTTTACTATAACCTCCAATTTGAGAGAACCGGAAATCTTCGATATTCCTCCCCGACTGTGTCGTTTAGGCAGTTGTTCATTTACTTTAACTACTGCTTCTGCTTATTCGTGTTAATTTGTGTAATTCGTGGCAACCAAATTTGAATTTCAATCCGTGCAAATCCTTGTCTGCATGACGCAGTCAGGCAGGCGTGTAATCAGTGGTAAACCCTATTCTAAATTTTTTAAACATTTTTTCAAATCAATTCCCTTACCCAAAACTCCCTTAAAAATATCTCCCATTTTTTTCGCCCTTTTTAAAGAATTATGAATAGTAAAATCTTTTGGGGATAATCCTTTTTTTACTTCTTTCCATGATAGCGGTGTTGATACTGTAGCTCCCGGCTTGGGACGAAGACTATAAGCCGATGCAATCGTTTGTCCGCGGCTATTTTGGAGATAGTCCATATAAATATGTTTGCTGCTGCGCTTTGAAAGGTTTCTTTCGAGTGTTGTAAAATCTTTCAATTCTTCATGCGCCATCATGCAGATGAGATAAGCAAAATCTTTTACCGCTTCAAAAGAATATTTTTTTCCGGTAGGTACATAGATATGCATTCCTGTCGCACCGGATGTTTTACAAAAAGATTCTGCGCCGGCTTTGTCCAATATCTTCTTTACTGTAAGCGCTGCTTCGGTCACCTGGTCGAAAGTATTTTTCTTTGAAGGATCAATATCAATTACCAGGTAATCGGGTTTCTCTAATGATTTGATGGTAGAATGCCATGGATTCATTTCTATGCATCCTAAATTATTAAGGTAAACAAGAGTGGGTAAATTATCACAAATGATATAATTGATTTCTTTATCGTTAGATTCCGAATAAATCTTCTTATTTTTCACATAAGAAGGGGCGTTCCCGGCAGCATCTTTTTGAAAAAAGCTTTGCCCATTGATTCCATTAGGATTCCTCAAAAGCGATTCAGGCCTGCCTTTGAGGTAAGGTAAAATATAATTGGCCATAGAAATATAATAATCAACCACATCGCCTTTCGTAATTTCCTCTTCGGGAAAATAAATTCTATCAACATTGGTAACTTTTACTTTCTCTTTGCCAAAAATGTAAATTTTATCTGTTCCTTTTGATGATTCTTCGCTCTTTTCAGATTGTAATTTTGCTCCTATACTTTTTCGATTGGCTTTATTTTTTTTGACAGATTTTGACGGGGCTTTTTTCTGCCGGGTAGATGAATCTTTACTTTTCATATTTTCCATATTTATTTCATTTATACTTTTATCATTTCTAAGATGCAAAAAAACAGGATGACGAAATTTACCGTCAGTAGTAACTTCTGAATATTTTATTTCACAAATTAATTCAGGCTTTACCCAGGTTACCGGGGAATTGGTTTTTATTTTTTCATCAAAAGGCGAGTTCTCTTGCACAAGTGGCTGCATAAGTTCATACATTTCCTTTAACGATTGATGATTAAATCCAGTACCTGTATGACCTATGTAGATAAATTTCTTTCCTTTTTTAGAGGCAAGAATTAAAGCTCCAAAATATTTTCTTGCTCCCGCAGGCTCTGTATAACCTGCTATGATAGCTTCCGCAGTTTTATGATTTTTTATTTTTAGCCAGTCCGGACTTCTCTTGCCGGGATAATATTTTGAATCCATCTTTTTGGCCATGATGCCTTCAAGATCTTTTTCTTTTGAAACAGCAAAGAAAGATTTCCCTTTCTCTAAAATATGATCTGAATATTTAAGAACTTCGTTCTTCGGAATTATTGTTTTCAACAATTCTTTTCTTTCAATAAGTTTTAGTTTAGTAGTATCATGCCCGTTTAATTCTAATAAATCAAAAACATAATATTGAATTGGCCTGTCCTTGTTTTCTGAATAATGCTGTAAGAGTTGAAAATCAGGTTTGCCCCTTTCATCCAAAACTACAATCTCTCCATCCAGGACTGCGTCTGCATTTATATTTTGTAACTGTTCCGTCACAATGGGGTATTTCTCGTGGAAGTTAAGCCCATTGCGGGAGTACAGTAAAACAACCTGCCTGCCGGTCAGGCCGGCTTTTTTTCTTATTTCTGAAACAGCCCTGTAACCATCCCACTTTATTTCAAAAAGCCAATTCTTGTCATCAAAGGCTTCATCAGTTTCTTTGGCAAGCATTGGCTTTATATAGTTCGCAATTTTTTTGTCACTGCCGGAGTCTTTAATGCCGGCAATAGTTTTAGGATTATTTAAAGGGCTTTTTTTTTAACTGGCTTTTTGTTTTCTTTCAGCCATTTATTGATAGGAGAATTTTTTGGCGTTTGTTCTTCACTGTTATAGTTAGTATCTATAGCGTATTTGTCTCTGTGTTTTATCAGCAGCCAGCTATTATCCTCTTTGCCTTTTAATTTTACCAGCACAAATTCACCTTTTAGTTTTTTGCCAAACAATTGAAATTTTAAATCTCCGGATTTCAAACCAGCGCGCAGATTCTTTTCAGCCTCTTTCTTTTGTGAATTTTCAATATCCGCGTAAGTGCCACTATCCCATATTTCCACGATACCCGCGCCATAATTTCCTGCGGGAATTTCTCCTGCGAAATCTTTATAATCATAGGGATGATCTTCCACCATCATCGCCAGTCTTTTATCTTTCGGATTCATAGATGGCCCTTTGGGTATCGCCCAGCTTTTGAGAACTCCGTCAAGCTCTAATCTGAAATCGTAATGCAGCCGTGATGCTTTGTGACGTTGAACTACAAAAATCAATTTGGAAGCAGATTTTTTTATGTTGCCACCTGGCTCTGTGGTTTTTTTAAAATTCCTTTTTTTATTATAAGCTGTTAATGCCATTTTATTATGCAGATTTTTTACGTTTTACATCAAGACTTGCTTTTAATTGTTCCATCAGGTCTTTCGTTTTATTATGTACCACTTTCATTTCAGGAACTTTAATTTTTTTGCCACTTGCCTTTGCTTTTATTAGTTTCAAAAGTTCGCCATTATACGTGTCTTTGTATTTAGAAATATCAAATTTTCCGGTAAGCTGATTTATTAAAGTGATGGCCATTTTTAATTCTGCAGGTTTCACTTCGGTGTTTTTGGGAAGCGCTAATTCCCCGGGATCTCTTATCTCTTCTTCAAATCTTATTTTGTTCAGGACTATCACATTTTTTTCAGGCCTTAAAATAGCAAGGTGCTCCTTATTGCGCATTACGAAAGTGGACACACCTACTTTTTTTGTTTTTTTTAAGGCATCTAAAAGTAATTTGTAAGGTCTGGTGCCCGATTTGTCAGGTTCCAGGTAGTAAGGTGTCTCATAATAAAGGCTGCTGATTTCTTCTTCCTTTACAAAATCTGAGATTGCAATCGTCTTTGTTTTTTTAGCACTTGCCACTTCAAAATCTTTTTCATAAAGCACCACGTATTCATCATGATATTTGTAGCCTTTTACAATATTTTCCCAATCAACCTCTTTTCCCGTGTTTTCATTTACGCGCATGTATTTTATGTGTGCATGATCTTTCTTATCAAGCATATCCAGATCAAGATTGCTGCTTTCCGTAGCGCTATACATTTTTACGGGAATGTTTACCAGTCCAAAACCTATTGCACCTGTCCATATTGGTTTCATACATTATTTATTTTAAGAAGTATAATTACTATATGAAACTTTTATGCCTTTTTTTTAATAGCAGTATTAAAATATTCTTTTTTTTAAAATCTATAGTTTAAATCAGGATAGCTGAGGAATAAATTCTACAATGGTAAAGTGATATTATATTTTTTTCGGCTTTCGGATTAGTTTAGTTAGTCTGGCATTGAGAACAGTAAACAAAGAAATAAGACGGATTTGTATTTATCAAAAAAACTTCTTTAAAATATGGATGCCTTCCAACATTTACTTTCTCCTTTTCGAAATATCCAGCAACAACACAGGGAGCAGAACCAGGTTAGTAAGTGTGGCTGTAAACAAAGTAATAGAAGTAAGCCACCCCAAAGATTGTGTACCGCCAAAACCACTGAAACAGAAAATAATAAATCCTGCGATCAATACTGATGATGTGTAAAGAATACTTAGTCCGGTGTGCTTGATTGTTTCAGAAACTGTTTTCTGAATGTCAAAATTATTGCAAGGAAGTTCTTGCTTATAATTTACCAAAAAGCGAATCGTGACATCTATCGCAATTCCCAAAGCAAGACTAAAAACCAATACTGTAGAAGGTTTTAGTCTTACGCCTGCCCATCCCATAATTCCGGCAGTAACCACCAGCGGAATTATATTGGGAATTAATGAGCAAATTAATATGCGCAGAGATTTGAATAAATACAACATGCAAAGTGCAATAAAGAAAAATGCCCAAAGCAGACTTTCTTTTAACCCATTAATAATATAAGCGCTTCCTTCAAGGAAGGTAATAGTGGACCCTGTGAAGGTGATCTTATACTTTGAAGAATCGAAAAGATGGTTCGTCTCTTTTCGCAGACTGTCCAGAATAATTGGAAGTTTTATAGTTCCCACGTCCGCCATATTTATACTCATGCGGGTGCTTTCCCGTGCTGTATCTATAAAACTGGTGAGCAATTTTGTAAGATTATTTTTACTGCTGCTGTCTTTTTGCGGACGAAGATAATCTCCGATAAAAGCAATGTCAAATGAGTTGGGCAAAGCATAATTAGCTGAATCTCCATCATAGAAACCCTGTTTTACAAATTTGATTCCTTCTGCAATGGAAAGTGGCCGGCTCATTTCAGGTTGCTTTTTTATATAAGAAGAAAGCGAATCCATTTTAATGAGTACAGGCAACACCCGAGCACCTGTGAGGCCATATCTCCTCTTAGTATCTATTATTATTTCGAGAGGCATTACGCCTTTAAAATTCTTTTCAAAAAATTTAAGATCAGTATATATTTTATCAGTTTTGGGCAAATCATCTACTATAAAACCTTCTGTTTTTAATCTGAAAATTCCCCAAACTGAAAATATAACAACTATTAATGTGCAAGCGTAAATGACTTTTTTATGATTAAATACCCAACGCTCAATTCTTAATAATAAATTGGTGAAAAATTTTACATCAAGATATTTTAATTGTTTTGTGACCGGAACAGCCATATAGCTTAAAACACCTGGCAGCAAAATAAAAGAGATCACAAAAATAAGCATGATACTTAACCCCGCTACTTTTCCAAACTCAACCAGGATGGCACTTTGTGTTAAAGCGAAAACTGCCAGTCCAATGGCTGCTGTAATATTACAAAACAAAGTAACCACTCCCATCTTGCTCACCATATCTATAAGCGATTGTTCTTTATCCAGCGTTTTTCTATAAGTGGAATGATATTTATTTAAAAAATAAATACAATTGGGAATACCGATAACCACTACCAGCGGCGGAATTAGTGCAGTAAGCAAAGTGATCTTATAACCAAAAAGCTGCATGATGCCTACACTCCAGATGACTCCGATGATAACAACCAGTAAAGACAAAAGTGTAGTTTTCACTGAGCGAAACATCAGTAATAAAATCAATGCAGAAAGTACTAATGAACCAATAATAAACCATTTCATTTCATTGGCAATCCTGTCTGCCACCTGGGTGCGTATCAATGGCAATCCACTGATGTGGGTTGGTATTTTAGTAGCAGCAGTATATTCATTGGTGCGATCAATAATCTGATCAATAACTTTTGTACGTCCTTTGGAATTGAGAATGTCTTTATTAATACGAACTACCAATAAATAGGCATTCGTAACAGGATTATATAAAAGAGATTTGTAAAAAGGAAGTGAATAAAAGATGTTCCTGCTACTGTCAATTTGTTCCTGGGTGTGAATACCTTTGGGGAAAACAGGAATCGCATCCAGTTTTTTAGTAGCGGTATCTTTCAAAAGATCCACTGCATTGGAAATGCTTAATACATCATCTATGTAAGGAATCTTTTTCAGCTCATTATTTAATTTGCTGAAAGCTTCAAAATTTTTCAGTGCAAAGAAATCTTTTGTCTGAACGCCTATTACCAATACATTTCCATCATCACCAAACTTTTTTTTGAAAGAAAGATAGTCCTGGTATTTAGGATTATCAACAGGAATCGCTTTTGAAAACTCATAGCTAAGTTTTATTTTACTTGCAAAAAAAGCCATTACAGCAGTTACCGCAAATAGTAAAATCAAAAGAAGTACCCGATTTTTTAAAACAAATTTCGCCAGGCGTTGCCACATAATTTATAAGAATTTTTTTATCTCAACCCGGCCCTCTCCACAAACAGAGAGGGGTTAATAATCCAACTGCATCCCAAGTTGATCTTTTAATTGCTTCACCAACGGATACTCTTCTATTATTTTTAAATATTGTTGTTTCGTTGATAAATATTCTTCTTTAGGAAGACTTTCATTTTCGGAATTATCTGTTACCAATTGATAATTTATAGACCGGTTATTAAAATGCGACTGAAGATGCGTAATCAGTTCCCCTCTTTCGGCTTCAATAAATGTTTTCTGAAGAGTGGTTTGAGTAGTTATTTCAATACAATTTTCATCTATAATGCGTAGCGCAGCCGATTTAAAGCTAGATACAATATGCTTCTT
>DASSHD010000234.1:0-6382 GCA_035693085.1 Hanamia sp.
GATTTTTTTACTTGAACTTGCATACTTCTAATTTTGTAACGGTAATTTCACTCATTTGGGTGAAATTACCATGAGCCTCTTTTCCACACTATGTGCGGAACTGAGGCTTATTTTATCAAGTAGCTTGCGATATTGAGGTTATAAAAGTTATTTATTTTTAGGGTATAAAAAACAATTCAACGATTCAGCTTATAACAGTAAACCTACCTGCCGGTCGGCAGGCAAACAAATATCCCCGATTCTTATTTTACCTGTGCCCTATAAACCTTCGGACTACTTCCTGAAATACTTTTAAATAATTTATTAAAATTAGAAACCGTTTTAAAACCGCAGTTATACGCTACTTCAGAAATGCTCCAGTCGGTGTCTAACAAATATTTGCAGGCGGCAGAAATGCGTACTTCATTCAGGTATTCCACAAAACTTTTTCCGGTTCTTTTTTTGAACATACGGCAAAATGATTGTGGTGTGAGATTGGAAATTTTGGCGATGGCTGCCAGGCTTATGTTTTCTTTAAAATGTTGTTGTACATGTTTATACACTTCCGATAAACGATCAGTTTCTGAATACATCAGATGAGCATTATATCCATCGCTGGTAATAAAACTGATGTCATTTGATTGCGAGAGAATATCCATGATTTCAAGAAGGCCAATGATTCTTTCGAAATCTTTTTTTTGCAAAAGTGTTTTTAATTTTTGCGCTACAGCTTCTTTGGTTTTCCCTCCTATCCGGATTCCCTTTTCAGCATTTTGAAAAAATAAATTTAGTGTGAGCATTTCTTTCATATCATAGAACCCCTGGCTGAAAATATTTTTATTAAAATACAGCACAATGGCTTTTGCTTTTAGATTAGAATCTTCTTTATAAAATATTTCATCATTCATCCAGATATGCGGAAGGTTGCTTCCGATGAAAACCATATCTCCTTCTGCAAAAGACTCTATGATATCTCCAATAACTCTTTTACCAAAACTTTCGGTGATATATACCAGTTCCATCTCAGGATGAAAATGATAAGGCGCCTTAAAAAAAGCATCATCTCTTTCTATTAATGAAAGATAGCTGTTGATGCCGGGGCTTATTTCTGTTTGAAGAAGTTTCATTTTTTTGCAAATACAAAGGTAATATAATGCAAGAGAAAGGTAATATTGTAACACTCAATTTATTTGTATTGATTTAATTTACATAATTATTATTTCCAAGTTACAAATATGAGATATTGTCTATCGCTTGATTTGAAAAATGATGATAATTTAATTGCCGGATATGAGCAGTATCATCAACATGTGTGGCCGGAGATTATTGATTCTATTAAGAGTTCAGGAATTTACAACATGGAAATCTATCGGGTATTCAACCGTCTTTTTATGATAATGGAAACTGATGAAAGTTTTTCTTTCGATAAGAAAAATGAAATGGATATTGCTAATCCCAAAGTACAGGAATGGGAAAATCTAATGTGGAAATACCAACAGGCGCTTCCAGGGGCCAAACCGGGGGAAAAATGGATGTTGATGGATAAAATTTTTGACCTTAAATCTTAGTAAAAAACCACTTATGGCATTATCAACACAGCCTGTTTCTATTGAAGCTTCTAAAATGGAAGGCGCAAATAATAATTATACCCTCCCTTTGATTTTGGTGACCAGTTTATTTTTTCTTTGGGGAACGGCTTATGGCCTTTTGGACGTGCTCAACAAACATTTTCAGGAAGCATTGAATATCACTACTGCCAGGTCCACCTTGTTGCAGGCGGCGTATTTCGGCGCGTATTTTTTAATTGCGTTACCGGCGGGTTTATTCATGAATAAATTCGGATATAAGAAAGGAATCATTCTTGGTTTGTTGCTATATGCGTTCGGTGCGTTCTTATTTTATCCTGCAGCACAAGCGGCCAGTTTCAATTTCTTCCTCATTGCTTTATTTATACTCGCTTCCGGACTTGGCTGTCTCGAAACGGCCGCCAATCCTTATGTTACGGTACTGGGTAAACCTGAATCTTCAGAGTTTCGGTTGAACCTGGCGCAATGTTTTAACGGCGTTGGCTCTTTTATAGGCCCGGTTATCGGCGCTAATTTATTTTTTGGAGATAAAAATTTAGCTGGCAATCTTGATTCAGTTAAGATGGTTTATCTTATTATTGGGGCAGTCGTTTTGGTGATTGCATTCCTGTTTTTTCGTACACGCCTTCCCGAGATAAAAGAAAGCAAATTAGTTTCTTCGGAGACCCTCGATGTAAAACCATTATTTAGCCACAGCAATTTTACCGGAGCCATCATTGCCCAGTTTTTTTATGTTGCGGCACAGGTAGGTGTGGCGGCATTATTCATCAATTATTGTACTGCTCCCGGCCATGGAATTGACAATACCCAAGCCGCCTATCTGTTGGGGGTAGGAATGATATTGTTTACTGTGGGGCGCTTTGCAGGTACGGCTTTGATGAAGATTATCGCGCCTAACAAACTTTTATTTATTTACGCTCTTATCAATGTTGTTTTGTGTTTTGTAGTGGTTTCTGGAAATGGCCAGCTATCTGTGTATTCACTGATTGCCATTTTCTTTTTTGAATCTATTATGTTCCCAACGATTTTTGCTTTGGGTGTAAAAGATTTGGGGCATCATACAAAAAAAGCGTCCTCTTTTATTATTATGTCAATTGTGGGCGGCGCATTAGTACCTTTTGTGATGGGAAAAATAACAGATAATTATTCTATCAATTACGCTTATGCGGTACCGTTAGTATGTTTTATTATAGTAGCGTGGTACGGATGGAGTGGATATAAAGTTGTGAAAGTTGAAGGTTGAAAGTTGAAGGTTGAAGGTTGAAAGTTGAAAGTTGAAAGTTGAAAGTTGAAGGTTGAAGGTTGAAGGTTGAAAGTTGAAGGTTCGTCCAGGAACGTCATTGTGAGGAGCCAAATCAGTTTTTATCGTTTATCAGATTGTTCATGGCCCCGATTTTTTCAGGGGCAATCTGCTCATTAGAATGTTGAATGTTAGCTGTAGTCATAAAGACTGACTAACAGAATTGACAACAAATTAAAACGACAATAATGAAGAAACCAATTTTAATAACTTTGACACTTGCGACAACTTTTTGTCTTGGTTTCGCATTTAAGTCAATTACTACAACTACCAATAGCAATAATGAAATGAAAAGAGTAACAGGGATCGGGGGTGTTTTCTTTAAAAGTAAAGACCCAAAAAAAATTACAGAATGGTATGAAAGTCTGGACAGTACCACAAAAGCCCAGACACAGTGGACGCCATTTCCGGAAACGACAAAGTATTTTGAACCTTCTCAGCAAGACTTTATGATAAATTACCGGGTTGAAAACCTGGAAAAACTTGTTGAAGAACTAAAAGTAGAGGGTGTAACCATCGTTGATAAAATTGAAACATACGATTACGGTAAGTTTGTTCATATTCTTGACGGTGAAGGAAACAAAGTTCAACTTTGGGAAGCATTTGACTAAACCGAATGAAAAACTTGACAAGAAATCAGAATTGAATGACTGACAAAGAACGCTTGACCGCTAACATTGGTTGGCAACATGGTGGCTAAAGTGTTTCAATGCAATATTTTTGCAAACAGCTCTGTAAGAGCGACATGTCAGTAGCCAAACAAATAAAAGCAAATTTCATTTAGCGCCGTAGGTGCGGCATGTTAATAGAAGACAACATAAAAATTATATAATACAATTTTAGAATTACGAAAACCATGGATAATAAAATAACTTCTGAAAAAAAAGTACAAATTTTAAAGATACATCCAAAAGATAATGTAATTGTCGCTTTAACCGATCTAAGAAAAAATGATATAGTACAATGGAATGGCATTGATTATTTATTAAAAGAAAATATTCCCGCGAAACATAAATTCTTCGAAAGCGATATGAAAGCTGGTGAAGAAATTTTCATGTATGGAGTTTTAGTAGGCAAGACACAGGCAGATGTGGAGAAAGGAAGTCGTGTTTCGGTAGAAAATGTGAAACATGCTGCCCAGCCTTACTCTTACAGGAGCGTAAAGCCGGAATGGCATGCGCCGGATGTAAGTAAATTTGCAAATAAAACTTTTAATGGGTATCATAGGAGCGATGGTAGAGTAGGTACCGCCAACTACTGGATATTTATTCCTACAGTTTTTTGTGAAAACAGGAATATGGATGTAATCCGTGAAGCGCTGCAAAATGAATTGGGCTATGGAGTAACTGATAAATACAAATCATTTACACATGATTTGGTAAATGCTTACGAAGAAAAGGAAGATATTGAGAAATTTGATCTGACACTTACTCCTAATCCGACGGGTAACAGGGTTTTTAAGAACATAGACGGAATAAAGTTTCTAAACCACCAGGGAGGATGTGGTGGCATAAGGCAGGATTCAGAAATATTGGGCAAATTATTGGTTGCTTACGCAGATCATCCAAATGTAGCAGGCGTAACAGTGCTAAGTTTAGGATGTCAACATTTGCAGGTAAATGATTTAAAAGAAGATGTCAAAAAACTTAACCCAAATTTTGATAAACCGTTTTTAATTTATCAGCAACAACAAATTCAAAATGAAGAGTTGTTGATATCTCTTGCGATTCGCGAAACCTTCAAAAATCTAATAGAAATAAATAAGCAGGAGCGAAAACCAGCTCCGTTGAGTAAATTGACTGTAGGTGTCAAATGTGGTGGCAGCGATGGTTTCAGTGGAATTTCTGCGAATCCTTCAGTAGGCTATACAGCGGATCTTTTGGTTGGGTTAGGTGCAAAAGTTTTGCTGGCAGAGTTTCCTGAATTGTGCGGCGTAGAACAAAATTTGATAGACAGGGCCGTGGATGAAAAGACTGCTGAAAAATTTATTCATCTCATGCGAACTTATGATGCACAGGCACATGCTGTGGGTTCAGGTTTCTATATGAATCCTTCGCCCGGAAATATAAAAGATGGTTTAATTACCGATGCAATGAAATCTGCAGGAGCCGCAAAAAAGGGCGGTACGTCTCCGGTTGTAGATGTATTAGATTACACGGAACCTGTTACCAAACCGGGTTTGAATCTCGTATGTACACCCGGCAATGATGTGGAAGCTACTACCGGCAAAGCCGCGTCCGGTGCTACTTTAATTTTATTCACAACAGGTCTGGGAACACCAACCGGCAATCCTGTTTGCCCGGTAATTAAAATAGCGACCAATTCAAAGTTGGCAAAACGAATGCACGATATTATTGATATTGACGCTGGCGCTGTAATCGAAGGAGAAAAAACAGTGGAGCAAATGGGAGAAGAAATTCTGGAATATTGTATTAAAGCAGCAAGCGGAGAAATTATTCCAAAAGCGGTTCTGTTAAACCAGGATGATTTTATTCCATGGAAAAGAGGAGTGTCGTTGTAGGGGCAACCCTCGCGGTTGCCCAACAATCAGCATGATTGTTCAACAAAACCAATAAATCAATTAACTAATAAGCCATTTAACAATATAACAATATAATGCACTCTCTAAAAAACAGAAAAGCAATCATAACCGGCGCCGGCAGCGGAATTGGCAAAGCAATTGCAATATTATTTGCAAAACAAGGCGCTGAAGTTCACATCATCGAACTGAGCGAAGAAAGCGCAAGATCATCTGTTGATGAAATTAAAGCAAATGGCGGCAAAGTTTTTTCTCATGCTTGCAATGTGGCCAACCAAAAAGAAGTGATTCAAACTTTTGAAGAAATTGACGTGCATGATATCCTTATAAATAATGCGGGCATTGCGCATATAGGAAAAGCGGACACCACCAATGAAGCAGACTTTGACCGTATTGTAAGTGTAAATGTAAAAGGAGTTTATAATTGTTTGTTTGCTTCTATTCCTTTGATGAGAAAAAACGGTAGTGGAGTTATCCTGAATATGGCCTCTGTTGCCGCGTGGGTGGGCATTCCCGACAGGTTCGCCTATTCAATGGCTAAAGGCGCAGTAGCTGCCATGACTTTATCAGTAGCTAAAGATTACATTAATGAAAATATCCGCTGCAATTCTATTTCTCCCGGCAGGGTTCATACCCCTTTTGTAGATGGATTTTTACAAAAGAATTATCCGGGAAAAGAGAAAGAAATGTTTGAAAAATTGTCAAAGACGCAACCAATCGGAAGAATGGCAAAGCCCGAAGAAGTTGCCGCTTTAGCCTTATATTTATGCAGCGATGAAGCGTCATTTATCACAGGAACGGATTACCCGATAGACGGTGGCTTTTTAAAACTGAATACCTAAATTTTTAAAAATGAAAAATCTCTTTATTTGTTTGTTTGCTGTAATGACCGTTAGTAACAGTTATGCACAAACGTATTCTCCTACGCCCGAAAATATTGCTGCGAGGAGCCGGTTTCAGGATGATAAGTTCGGACTC
>DASSHD010000235.1:0-5733 GCA_035693085.1 Hanamia sp.
GCGCAACTTATACAGGAACTGAAAAATTTTATGGAATGAGCCCTGTAACTTTCAAAAAAGTTTTGAAAGACAATGGGCTTGTGATGTACAGCAGCCATTACAGGCTGGGTAAAGATTTGGATAAGGGACAGATACAAAAGGGTACTATTTTGCATGATTGGCATAGGGCAATAGACGATGCCGCCGAAGTGGATTTAAAATACATGGTGTGTGCTTATCTTTCACCGACTGAGCGTGGTAATCTTGATGATTATAAAAAAGTAGCGGACGAATTAAATGTTGCCGGAGAAAAATGTAAAAAAGCTGGCATACAGTTGTGTTACCACAATCATAATTTTGAATTTGTACCACAGGATGGTAAAATTCCTTATGATATTTTATTAGGCACAGATAAAAGTCTTGTAAAAATGGAAATGGATATCTACTGGATAAAAAAAGCCGGCCAGGATCCGATTGCTCTTTTCAGAGCACATCCGGGCAGGTTTCCTCTCTGGCATGTGAAGGATATGGATAATACGCCCGAACATTCTTTTACCGAAGTAGGAAATGGTATCATTAATTTCAAAGAAATTTTCAAATATAAAAATCTGGCCGGCATGAAATATTTTTATGTAGAGCAGGATATATCCAGTGATCCTTTTGCTAGTATTACTGAAAGTATTGCTTATATAAAGAAGAATTTGGTGTAGGTTGGAAGAAATTGGAGGAACTTGGGTTAGATCGAGGAATTTCTTTTGCGATCTTGATAAGTTATGAATTCTCAATCTAATTTGCGGAAACAGGATGTGTGTTGCAGGGTGCAATTGGCTTTAAATCTTAGTAGAGGATGGAACAGTTGAAACCTTTAACCTTATTGTTTTATTATTCTGCTCTTAAAGAATAAGCTAATAAGGTTAGAACTATATTATTTTCTAAATCCTACTAAGGTTTCGGAAAAGTATCTGAATTCCACTCTTTGATTCTGAAGAGGCTAAATTATTTTCAACCATTATTTTTTAAATAATAAATATCTCACAAAAAATGAAAAAACTTTGGATTGCTTTTTCTTTTTTAATCCTGTCTCAAAGCATTTACAGTAAACAAACCTACCTGCCCGGTAGGCAGGCAAATAATAGCTTTTATCAATTAAAAGTGTATCATTTAAAAGATAATAATCAGGTAAGCATGACCGATGATTTTCTTAAAGATGCTTATCTGCCCGCTTTGCATCGTTTTGGTATAAAAAACGTAGGCGTGTTTAAGCCCCTCTCTAATGATACGGCTTTGGACAAGCGAATTTATGTTTTAATTCCTTTTTCTTCTTCTGCTCAGTGGCTTGCCATTACTGATAAAATAAATAACGATCTTGATTTTAATGCAACCGCGAAAGATTTTCTATCGGCAGATTCAAAAAATCCTCCTTTTGTCAGAATCGAATCTATCTTGCTCAAGGCATTTCCGAAACAGCCTTTTTTGCTTTTGCCCAAACAAAAAAATCCGGAACAGGTTTTTGAATTGAGAAGTTATGAAAGCCCCACTGTACATCTCGCTGAAAAGAAAATGGCCATGTTTAATAAAGATGAAATCAATATTTTCAATCGCCTAGGATTCAATCCTGTTTTTTATGGCAAAGTGGTTTCGGGTAGCCGTATGCCCAACCTGATGTACATGCCAGTGTTTAAAAGTGTGGAAGATAGAAATGCTCAATGGAAAATTTTTAGCAGCGATCCGAAATGGAAAGAAATTTCTAAAGATCCTAAAAATGAAAATAATGTGTCAGTTAACCATATCGACAGCATTTTAATGCACAGTACATCGTATTCAGATTATTAATTTTACAAAACCTTTATATGCAACCCAATCAAATAAGAATGAAAATTATGATGGCAGTTGGTGTTTTTCTTCTCGCAGCAAGCAATTCCTTTTCTCAAAAGATCGGCATCTTTACCGGCCACACCGATGTTGGTGAAATTTTGCACCCCGGCACCACCACTTATAATTCGGGTTCTGATACCTACGAAATATCAGGTTCAGGAGCTAATATCTGGTTTACGCACGATGACTTTCAGTATGCATGGAAAAAAATAAAAGGAGATTTTATTATCCAGGCAAGGGGCAGGTTTATTGGAAAAGGTGTTGAAGAGCATCGCAAATTTGGATTGATGGCACGTGCCAATCTTGACAGTACTTCTGCGATGGTGGCTGCAACCGTTCATGGAAGCGGATTAACATCACTGCAATACAGAAAAATTCCTAAAACTAATGTAGAGGAAAAGCAGTTTTCCATATCAGGACCGAATGAAATTCAATTGGAAAGAAGGGGAAATTTATACATTATGTCGGTCGCTCATTTCGGGGATACTTTCGTTACCGAAGAAATTATGGATGTTGATTTGGGAGAAGATGTTTATGTTGGTCTATTTATTTGCGCACATAATAAGGATGTAATTGAGAAGGCGACATTTGATAATGTGAGGATTTATATTCCGGCAGGTAAAGACCTCGTTCCTTATAGAAGTTACCTCGGAAGCCATATAGAAACGATGGAAGTATTTACAGGACACAGGAAAATAGTTTATAGCGAAAATGTTTCTTTGCAGGCGCCTAACTGGACCCTTGATGGGAAAAGTTTGATCTACAATTCTAATGGATCATTATATCGGTTCGATTTGAAAACCAGGAAACCGACGTTAATTAATACAGGTAATCTTAAGGATATTAATAACGATCATGTGATTTCTTTCAATGGAAAAATGCTTGGCATAAGTGCTCTCAGTCCCGATGGTAAAATCGGTTCTGTAGTCTATACTATGCCGATATCGGGCGGCCAACCTAAACTCATTACTCTACTCCTGGGTTTTTCATATTTACATGGCTGGTCACCTGATGGTAAGTGGCTAACGTTTACGGGTAAACGAAATAATGATCCCACTCCTGCCGGTTTTGATATTTATAAGATACCTTCCAATGGCGGAAAAGAGATACAGCTTACTTCCGCTTCCGGCCTGGATGACGGACCGGAATATAGTCCGGATGGGAAATATATTTACTTTAATTCTGTAAGAAGCGGCCTAATGCAATTGTGGCGTATGAAACCCGATGGGAGTGGCCAGGAGCAAGTAACCAATGATAATTATAACAATTGGTTTCCGCACATTTCACCGGATGGCAAATGGATTGTTTGTATCTCTTTTGCAAAGGATGAAGTAAAACCCGATGATCATCCGTTTTACAAGCATGTTTATTTGCGTATGATGCCGGTATCGGGAGGGCCGCTTAAAGTGATTGCTTATTTGTATGGAGGGCAGGGAACTATCAATACGCCATCGTGGTCGCCGGATAGTAAAAAAATTGCTTTTGTAAGTAATACAGATATGTCAGAATAAAGCCACGAATTATTTAATAGCCACGAATTGCACAAATTAACACGAATCATTGTTACAGCTAAACTACTTTCTTTAATTCGTGGAAATTGGTGCAATTCGTGGCGAAGAAAACTTTGCGCTTTAGCTCAAAAAATAAAATTTTTTCATCATTAAAATAAAATCAAAAATTCAGTATGAAGCATTTAAACAAAACTATTCAATTCAGCTTTCTCCTTTGTTCTATAATTATCTTTTCAGCCTTTAAGAGCGAAGCACAATCTAAAGAAGCTGCTATCAATGCTAAAGTAAATGCATTAGTAAAGAAAATGACACTGGAAGAAAAAGTAGGGCAGATGGCGCAGGTGTCAGTAGAATCTTTAGGAAAACTCGACGGCCCTGATTTTGTTTTTGACCTGGCTAAATTAAAAGACGCTGTTGTGAATTATAAGATTGGTTCTATTTTAAATTCTCCGGGCGAGCCATTAAAACCGGAACAATGGAATGCAGTGGTAGAACAAATTCAAAGTGATGCGAAATTAACCAGGTTGAAAATTCCTCTCATTTATGGCCTTGATGATAACCATGGATGTAATTATGTTTTGGGAGCCACTCTTTTTCCGCAGGAACAAGGACAATCTGCTACATGGAATCGCCAATTGATATTTAATGCCGGCGTTATTACAGCTTATGAATCAAGAGCGGCAAGTGTACCATGGACATTTTCTCCTGTATTGGATCTCGGCACAAACCCGCAGTGGCCGCGCATTTGGGAGGATTATGGCGAAGACCCTTATTTAGATGCACAAATGGGTGTTGAATTTATAAAAGGTGTTCAGAATCCGTTGGGAAGTAAAGATAAATTAGCGGTGAGTATTAAACATTACATGGATTATTCAGATCCAAAATCCGGTCACGACAGAACTGATTCATGGGTCCCGGAACATTATTTACGTGAATACCATTTGCCTGCATTTGCCGCGGCAATAAAAGCAGGAGCGAGAACTGTGATGGTAAATTCTGCTTTGATCAATGGTATTCCTACTCACATCAATAAACATCTTCTTACAGATATTTTAAAAAATGAACTGGGCTTTACTGGTTTTGTAGTTACTG
Source organism: Hanamia sp. (assembly GCA_035693085.1). GTDB lineage: Bacteria > Bacteroidota > Bacteroidia > Chitinophagales > Chitinophagaceae > Ginsengibacter. The sequence continues at coordinate 4,458 of DASSHD010000235.1, forward strand.
ATTGGCAGGATATTGAAAATGTATATCGTCGCGACCATATCACCAAAAATATTAAAGATGCCACTATGCTTGCCATCAACGCTGGAATTGATATGTCAATGATACCATACGATTACAAAGAATTTTGCACTGATTTAATTTCTTTGGTAAAAGAAGGAAAAGTTCCGATGAGCCGCATTGATGATGCGGTAACAAGAATTTTAAGAGTGAAAGAAGAGTTGAATCTTTTTGAAACACCTATGACTTATTTGAAAGATTATCCCAAATTTGGTAGCGAAGAATTCCAAAAAGCATCTTACAATACCGCCGCAGAATCTATTACACTTTTGAAAAACAGCAATAATATTTTGCCTTTGCCAAAAAGCGCTAAAATATTAGTAACAGGTCCCAATGCCAATTCAATGCGCTCTTTAAATGGAGGATGGACCTATACATGGCAAGGTGAAAAGACTGATTTTTATGCAAAACAATATAACACGATCCTTAAAGCGCTTACCAATAAATTCGGAAAAGATAATGTGAAGTATGAACAAGGCGTAGCTTATAACGAAGAATGGGGAAAATTTAATGAAGATTCTTTATTGAATTTGGATGCTGCCGTGAAAGCCGCTGCTGATGTAGATTACATCGTACTATGCATTGGTGAAAACAGTTACACTGAAACACCCGGGAACATTAATGATATGAACATATCGCCCAACCAGATTACACTTGCTGAAGCAATGATCAAAACAGGAAAGCCGGTAATTTTAATTTTAAATGAAGGAAGGCCAAGAATTATAAATAAAATTGTTCCGGGTGCCGCCGCCGTTTTGGACATTTATCTTCCATCTAATTTTGGTGCTGATGCACTGGCGGATATTCTTACAGGTGAAGTAAATCCAAGTGGAAAACTTCCTATTACTTACCCCCATTATGTGAACTCATTGGTTCCTTATATTCATAAACCTTCAGAGGGAGGTGGCAATCCGCAAGGTGGCGAGTTTGATCCGCAATGGCAATTTGGTTTTGGATTATCCTATACCACATTTGATTATAGCAATCTTACCGTAAATAAAAATAATTTTTCTCCTGATGAAACAGCTACGATCAGCGTGACCATAAAAAACACTGGCGCCAGGGAAGGAAAAGAAGTAGCACAGTTATTTGTTTCTCAACTGGTAGCATACATGATATCACCAGATGTAAAAAGATTGCGCGGTTTTGAAAAGATAGATTTAAAGCCAGGTGAATCAAAAACGGTCACATTTCATTTACCACTTAAAGATCTTGCATT
>DASSHD010000236.1:0-2097 GCA_035693085.1 Hanamia sp.
CCATGATCTTCCAGGAGCCTATGACTTCGCTTAACCCTGTGAAAACCTGTGGTGACCAGGTAATAGAAGCCATGCGAATTCATCATCATATTTCTCAAAAACAGGCAGAGCAAAAAACAATTGAATTATTTGACCAGGTCAAGTTGCCTTCCCCTGCGTCTATACTTCGCCGTTATCCTCATGAAATAAGTGGCGGCCAGAAACAAAGGGTAATGATTGCCATGGCCATCAGTTGCCATCCTGCTCTGTTAATAGCCGATGAACCTACTACTGCACTGGATGTTACGGTTCAAAAAACGATTTTGCAACTTATAAAAGAATTGCAGATAAAACAGCAGATGAGTGTGATCTATATTACCCACGACCTGGGGCTGGTGACAGAGATTGCCGATAAAGTAATAGTAATGTACAAAGGAGAAGTAGTGGAATCCGGATCAATTAAACAAATGTTTTTGAACCCTCAGCATCCATATACCCAGGCTTTATTAAGTTGCCGTCCCACGGCTTCATTGAAGGGGAAAAGGCTTCCGGTTATCAGTGACTTTATGAAAGAGGTATCAGGTAACGACTCTGAAAGCAAGATGGACCAGCTATCAGCTAACAGCTATCAACTATCTGCTATTAGAGATGAGCAGGTGGAAGATTTTAATTCCGGTAAGCCATTATTAAAAGTAGAAAACCTGAAGGTTTACTTCCCGGTTAAGAAAAATTTTTTTGGAAAAATATTACAGGAATTCAAAGCTGTGGATGGTGTAAGTTTTACGGTAGATAGAGGAGAAACTTTCGGGCTTGTTGGCGAAAGTGGTTGCGGCAAAACCACGCTGGGGAGGACTTTGATAAGACTGATACAGCCCACTTCAGGAAATATCTTTTTTGACGGAAAAAATATAGCAGATATTCCGGAAGAGCAATTGAGAAAAATGCGAAAAGACATCCAGATCATTTTCCAGGATCCTTATGGATCATTAAATCCCCGTTTGACAATCGGGCAGGCGATCAGTGAGCCGATGAAAATTCATTCCATATTACCAACTCAAAAGCAGCGAAAAGAAAAGATTATAGACTTATTGGAAAAAGTGGACCTCAAACCAGAATATTTTAATCGTTATCCACATGAATTTAGCGGAGGGCAGCGCCAGCGGATATGTATTGCACGTGCCCTGGGATTAAATCCTGATTTTATTATTTGTGATGAAAGTGTTTCTGCGCTTGATGTAAGTGTGCAGGCTCAGGTTTTAAATTTATTGAATGATCTAAAAAAAGAACTTGGATTTACATGTATTTTCATTTCACATGATCTTGGCGTAGTTCATTATATAAGCAACCGGATCATGGTAATGAATAAAGGAAAGATAGAAGAAAGCGGCACAGCAGATGAAATTTATTTTCATCCTAAAAATGAATACACCCAAAGATTGATAGCGGCGATTCCTAATGTGAAGTTTTGAAAGAGATCAAACCTGCCAGGTTTTTAAAACCTGGCAGGTTTCGGTACTATTTACACCTTCGGCAATTTATAACCATTGTGATATTCTTTCATCATGTATTCTTCATTAACGGCTTCATCAGTAAATTGTTCTTTTGCAGCATCCCATTCTAATTTTTTCCCGCTCCGGTAAGCAATATTTCCCATTTGTGCTACCGTAGCTACATTGGCTGCAGCCTCTACCGGGCAATGAAGTTCTTCCTTCTTTCTTGATTTTACTACGCTCACAAAATTTTCCCAATGCTTATCCAATCCATTATCTGACGATGCCACAAAAGGTTTGCTTACTTTATTTTTACTTTGCTTTTCTTCTATCACTTCCCATCCGCCACGATTGAGAATTAAGGTTCCGTTGTTGCCAATATAAGCAATTCCGTGATCGCGTTTGTATGGCCCGTTATCTATCCCCATTGCAGAATCCCATATCATATTGAATTTGTCAAATTCGTAAAGAGTAAAAAGCGTATCCGGAGTTTCTTCATAAAGATCGGGATAGGCAAAACGTCCTCCTAAAGCTGCAACGGATTTTGGAACCGAAACATTCATGCCGAGCAAACCATAATCTAAGAGATGTACACCCCAGTCAGTCATCAGGCCACCGGCATAATCCC
>DASSHD010000237.1:0-8960 GCA_035693085.1 Hanamia sp.
TCGCAAAGAGTGTCGCCGGTGCGGATATCTTTAAAACCAACAGCAGCGCCAATATCCCCTGTATCAATCATGTCAATTGGGTTTTGTTTGTTGGCGTGCATCTGAAATATACGGGAGATACGCTCTTTGTTACCGGTACGCGTATTTAATACATACGAACCCGAATTGAGTTTTCCACTATATGCACGGAAGAATGCCAGGCGGCCAACAAAAGGATCGGTTGCAATTTTAAATGCCAACCCACAGAATGGTTCTTTAGGATCGCAATGACGCAATTCTTCTTTACCTGTATCAGGATTAGTTCCTTTAATGGCTTCAATATCCATTGGCCCCGGTAAATAACGAACGATTGCATCCAAGGCTGCCTGCACCCCTTTGTTTTTGAAAGAAGAACCGCACATCATAGGGATGATGGATAAATCAATAGTAGCCTTGCGAATTGCTTCATGAATTTCATCTTCTGTGATCGTATTAGGATCATCAAAAAATTTCTCTAATAATTTTTCGTCATATTCTGCTACGGCTTCTATTAAATGTTGTCTCCATTCTGCCACATCTTCTTTCATGTCTTCAGGAATAGGTACTTCTTCAAAAGTCATACCCTGTGTAGCATCGTCCCACACAATTCCTTTCATAGAAATCAGATCCACAACGCCTTTAAAATCATCTTCAGCTCCAATAGGTAGTTGCAAGGGAACCGCTTTAGCGCCGAGCATTTCTTTCACCTGTTTTACCACGTTTAAAAAATCAGCACCGGAACGATCCATTTTATTTACAAAACCAATACGCGGAACTTTATATTTATTAGCCTGACGCCAAACAGTTTCGCTCTGAGGTTCTACACCGCTTACTGCGCAAAACAACGACAATAATCCATCCAATACACGAAGTGAACGTTCTACTTCCACAGTAAAATCTACGTGTCCCGGTGTATCAATAATATTGAATTTATATAAATGCGAGTCGGGCAATTTCTTTCCCTGATGTGTCGGGAAATTCCAAAAGCATGTGGTAGCGGCAGACGTAATAGTAATACCGCGCTCCTGCTCCTGTGCCATCCAGTCCATAGTAGCAGCGCCATCGTGCACTTCACCTATTTTATGGTTTACACCTGTATAATACAGAATCCGCTCTGTAGTAGTGGTTTTGCCCGCGTCAATATGAGCTGCAATACCAAAGTTTCTTTGAAATTTTAAGTCGGCCATTTGGCTTGTTTTATTTTTTATTGTTGAATTATTCTCTTCTTTAATTTATCTAAAACTGATTACCTAATTCAAAAATTAAAATCAATTTTCAACTTGTTTTAAATAAATTAAATTTAGAGGGCGCAAAGGTACGAAGATTTGGTAAAAAAATATTGCTTTGAAGAGAGGAATTTTGAAAACAAAGGGGTTTTAACAAAAAAAGGAGGGCGGATATTTTGCCTTTGATTCATCAGGGTTTCCTTCAGGATTCTTGTAAAAAAGATAATTTAATGAACGGAAAACCCTGATGAGACACTAAAATAAACTTTTGGAAAGTTTGTTTGGAAAGTTTTTCATAAAAGAAAGTTTATACTGCACGCCGAATGGGAATGTGTTATGATTTTAATTTGAGCTAAAGCTCAAATATCTTCTGCCACGCCTGCCCGACTGAATCCGTTCAGGCGGGAATTACACGAATTAACACGAATTAAATTTGTTGCACAAATTTATCCAGTGTGCAGTATAATAACTTTCCAAAAGTCTTCAACCGCGGTCTGACGCTGGGCGTACCGACCGCTAATTACCAAATATATGTTCCCACTGCTCCTCCATTAAGCGAAGTGGAAGCAGTTTTTCCATTGAACTTAATATTGAACTGTTGCCATTGGCTTCCGGTATTTAAAACTATTAAAACTTTTTTCCCTTCCCGAGCCAGGAAGGCAACATTAGCAAGCCCGGAAACATCAGAAGATTGAATGCGGAACGAACCCGGCCTTACAAATTTAGAAGCATGCGCAATGATATAATAAGATTGATTTCTTGTTATTTGATTTCCATTAATAGTAAGCGCGCCCAGGCAAGTAGTACAACCGCCATCAGTGTGAGGCCCAAGATTAGGATCGGAAGCAAGGTTCCATTCCAGCACATTCCTGCTCCAGTTTTTTGTGGCTCCGATTATCAGATTTTGAATGTGCCAGGAAAGGTCACCACCAAAAGTTCCTGTCGAAGAAGTATATTGCTCAGTAAAATAAATATTTTTATCAGGAAAAGCATTATGCACCTGAGTCAAAGCAGAGATATCACCCGCGTATAAATGGAACGCCGAGCCATCCACATATTTATTAGCATCGGGATCACTCAAAACAGTAATTGGATATTGAGGGTCATCCGCATTATGATCATAACAAATAATTTTTGTGGCAATATTATTGTTTTTAAATGCCGGTCCTAAGCTATTCTTTATAAAATCCGTCTGATCCAAAGCAGTCATATACATACTTGGATTGTTCTTTGGATTCAATGGCTCATTTTGTGGAGTGATCGCGTCAATAGTAATTCCTTCCGCCTTCATCGCCAGGATATATTTTACAAAATAGTTGGCATACACATCAAAGTATTGTTTTTGAAGGCTGCCTCCTTTGGAGCTGCCATTATCTTTCATCCATGAAGGAGCAGACCAGGGAGAACCCAAAATTTTTATTTCCGGATTTATCTGTAAAATACTTTTTAAAACAGGAATCAGGTCAATCGTATCTTCGGCTATACTGAATTTGGATAAGGTAATATCTGTTTGCCCGACGGGCACATCATCGAATGAATACACTTTTTCACTTAAATCTGATGCACCAATACTTACTCTAATGTAGCTAATGCCAATTGAACTATTATCCGTTGAAAACAATTCTTTTAATAAATTATTTTTATCTGCATCCGCCATTGAATTAATCAGTTGAGCGCTTCCATCGGTAAGGCAAAAACCAAAACCATCAATTGATTGAAATTTTTGAGTAGAATCTATTTCGATAGAGGGAAGCTGATTAGTAACATTAGTGAAATGAAAATCTTTTTGCGGACTAAACAGAACAGTTTTATTTCCCTCTGTTAGCCAAAATTGGATATTTCCATAATTGGTAACGGTAGGAGTGGGTGGCGCAGGTTGCGATGGCTGGCTTTTCGAACAAGACAAAAGAAAAAAAGAAAAGATGAAGTAGATACATAAAAATTTCAGTCGTTGCATAATGCGATTATTAATTGTAACTCCATTTGATTCCTGAACAAAAATATCTGATAAATGTTTGTTCACTACGGCGCATGAATTTTGATTTTCCTGAATATTCCTAAAACAATTAACCGGCAGATAAAAGACTCTATAGGCTACCTGCCGGTTAATAAAATCAAATTACCAAAATTAATACCCGGGGTTTTGCACCAATTTAGGATTCAAATCTAATTGTTGCTGAGGTACAGGATAAACGAGTTCATCCGGCTGCACGTTATAATTCAAATTATTACCAGCTCCATCCTTTTGCGCGTTCATTACACTAATGGCTTGTCCTGTCCGAATTAAATCAAATCTACGCTGTCCTTCAAATGCCAGTTCCAGTCTCCTTTCTGTTGCTATTGCCATTGCCATATCAGATTGCGTAGCAGCGGTGGTGTTGGGCAAACCTACCCTGTTTCTTACTTTATTTACCAACGCAGCGGCATTACTTATATCGTTGGCATTATTATAAGCTTCAGCGCGCAACAATAAAATATCAGCAAGCCGTATGGCATAAAAATCATTAGTACCGTTGTTCGGGTCATTATATTTAGAAAGAATCGGATAATTATTAGGGTCTTTCCAGTAAGGATCGCTCCATCCGTAATTTACAAATGTAATAGAAGCATGTAGCCTTACAGAATCTCCTTCTGCTCTGAAAGTATTTACCAGATCATTAGTTGGCGTACTAAACTTTTTCCAGCCGCTTCCAATAAATTGTGAAGGTATCCAGTTGCCAATTACACTCCATCCAACATAATTAAATTCCCAGATGGCTTCACTGTTGTTTTTATGATTATTATCCCACAGGAAATTAAAATCAGGAACAAGCGAATAATCCGGAATTACCTTATCGCAATAATAAGCAACGGAATCCCAGTTGGGCGTGGGCATACTTGCATACACTTTGGCAAGAATAGAATTTACGGCACCTTTGGTTACGACCATTTTATTGGGGGGTACATTATCATCCTGCACATTATCCTTAGCAAACCAAAGATCCTGGAGAATAGCATCATAAACAGAATCTACAGATGATTGAGCTACAAATGTGGACTGGATGAGGCTTTCTGAATTGGTAAGGTCCGCTGGTTTCAATATGATGGGAAGCCTTCCAAACAAACGCACCATATCAAAGTAAGTAAATGCCCGCATGAATTTTGATTCACCCAATATCTGAGCTTTCCGTGTTGCGCTCAATGCAGGGTCAGTACAAGCTGCTATCTGGGGTATGGCAATATTTATGTTACCTATAATACCATAAGCATCCGCCCAATCGCGCCTAATATTATCGTTTAATGCATTGGCGGTAAAATTATCAATAGTAATATTTGCTGCATTATCGCCGCCGGCGTAGCAATTATCTGCCCAGACATCGCCGTTGGTAATGCGGTCAAGCACGTTAAACTCAAGTCCATAGGCGTATCCAATTTCGGAAGTATATTCTCCCTGTAAAAGGTCTTCTGCTTGTGAAGCAGAAATAGAAGCGCCTGAGGTGGTATTAGTTACTACCTGGGTGATAGGTTCTCTGTCCAATAGTTTGGAGCATCCGGAAAATATCAGGATAGAAATGACCGTCAATAACAAACGATTCCAAATTTTTATTTTATTTTTCATTTTAATTTCTTTTTAAAAATTAGAGTTAGATTTCCTTCAAATTTCTCTTATTTCAGGCTCACATTTATCCCAAACAATATCATTTTGGGTTGTGGATAAGCACCATTATCAATTCCCAACGAAACATTTCTATTATCACTTGAGTTGTTAGATCCTCCATAAGAATTTACTTCAGGATCGAAACCTTTGTATTTAGTGATGGTAAGAAGATTGTTTCCGGATACAAAAACACTGGCAGAGCTTAAGCCCAATCCCGACAAAACTTTAGGATTTACATTATACGACAATGTAATAGTTTTAAATCTCAGATAAGATCCATTTTCCAGGAACCGGGAAGAAATCCTTGTATTATCAGTACTTTGATTCACACTGACAGCAGGGATATCTGTAATGTCCCCCGGCTTTCTCCACCGGTTCACAATATCAGCGCTCTGATTGATTGCAGTTCTCATGGCTTCCATTTCTAGACGCCCCGCATTAAATATTTTATTTCCCTGCGATCCCTGGATGAAAAAAGTAAGATCGAAGTTTTTATAAGAGAGGTCATTAGTCATCCCATATACAAAAGTGGGCAAAGCGCTTCCAAGTAACCGACGATCTGAAGGAACAGGACTGGATGTTTTTTTACCATCTTTACTTAAGTACAATTCCAAGCCTGTCGCAGGATCTACACCCTCTGCTACGTACCCATAAAATTCACCCAGCCCATAGCCTTGAATTAAATTAATAGCAGATCCCCTTTCGTATATGCTTCCAAATGAAGGCATAGAAGGGATTCCCATTCCTATATCCAGCACTTTATTTTGATTGAACGAGATATTAAAACTTGTATTCCAGTTAAAGGACTTGGTACTAATGTTTTTACTGGTAATCAGGAACTCTTCTCCTATATTTTGCATTGAAGCCCCATTCACAGCAACTGAACTTACCGGCTGCGATGCTACCGGATAATTCACTAAAATGTTTTTTGTTTTCTTAATATAAAAATCACCGGTAAATGTTATTCTACTGTCAAGAAAAGCAGCATCAATTCCTATATTTGTTTGTGTGGTGGTTTCCCATGTCAGGCTTGCCGGCGCTATATTAGCTATGCTCACGGCACCGGTAACAGGATCTACATTCGACTTTGAGAGATAATCATAACTGCCTATTCCTTCCTGGTTACCATTTTTACCCCAACCCACCCGCAATTTTAAATCGTTTATTGCAGAAATATTTCTCATAAAACTTTCACTCGAAATTCTCCATCCGGCAGAGAAGGAAGGAAACGTAGCGTCCCGGTTTCCTGGTGCAAATTTGGAAGAATGATCAGAACGGATATTTGCCTGGAACAGATATTTCCCATCATAGTCATAAGTAATCCTTCCGAGATAAGACATTAAAGCCCATTCATCAATACCGGTAGTACCTGGTTGTTTGATAGAATCTCTCATATAGGTAGCATCCCATGATAACAACCGATATTCTGGTTTGAGAAATGAACCACTGAGGTAGGTTTGTTCTGTATGTGATTTTTGAGCGGTCCAGCCGGCTAAAGCGGTTAAATGACTTTTGCCAAAGTCCTTTTTATAATTAATTGTTTGTTCACTAAGCCAGGTGAGATTATTAGTTTTGGTTTGATTATTTTGTCCTTGCGTTTGCCTTCCATAAATAGTAAGGAATGGGTCTAAGAAGAAATTATATTTTTGATCAAGATAATCCAAACCAAAATGAGAGGTAAATACCAAACCCTTCACCAGCTTCACGTCTGCACCGATGTTTGAAAACAGATGGTCATCATAGGTTTTATTATAGCGGCCCAAAATTGCACCATAAGGATTTTCCCAATTATTCCCAAAAGGGTTAAAACCAATAGTTCCATCAGGGTTAAATTTTGGCACCGTAGGTGGAGTCTCCATTGCAGACAAAACCACTCCCCCTCTTGCCACGCTCAAATTATCATCCACTCCATTAGTCCTGGAATGAGAAGCCAAAGTGCTTGTATTCAGGCTAAGCCAGTTATTCACTTTAGTGGTTAGATTTACTCTTCCTGTAAATCGGTCAAATTTTGCAGGCTTAATCATTCCTGTCTGATCCAAATAATTAAATGAAATGTAATGAGTTGTTTTTTCGCTACCGCCTGAGACGGCTAACTGGTAATTTTGCTGGTTCCCTTGTCCTATTACTTCTTTAGGCCAGTTAATATTATTTGCCTGAATTAAAGAGTCGCTTATGGTGCCCGGCCCTCTTAATTCATTAGCATAATCCTGATACTGTTTTGCATTCAAAACTTTAAGCATTTTTGTGGGTGATGTAATGCCATAATAGGCTCCGGCGCTAATTTTTGATTTTCCAGGCACTCCTTTTTTGGTAGTAATCACCACCACTCCATTAGCAGCTCTTGTACCATATATTGCAGCCGAGGCGGCATCTTTCAAAATGGAAATGCTTGCTATATCGGCAGGATTATATTCCGAAATATCTGTGGTAGGTATTCCATCCACAATATATAAAGGATCATTACCGGCACTGATAGAAGAAGAACCTCTGATACGGATACTAAGGCCGGCGCCGGGTTTGCCGGAGTTAGAGGTAACCTGCACACCGGCAGCTTTCCCCTGTAACGCTTCACCCGCATCTATAATAGGCCGGTTTTCAATATCCTTAGACGTTACTACACTTACTGCTCCTGTCAGGTCAGCTTTCTTTTGCGTACCATAACCAACTACTACTACATCGGTCAATGCAGTAGTTGACGGTTGAAGTGTAACATTAATGGATGTACGATTGTTTACATTTATTTCCACTGTTTCGTAACCTACGTAGGAAACCACAAGAACCGCATCCTCCGGCACCGTTATAGAAAACGCACCCTTATCGTTTGTAGTAACCCCATACTGACTGTTTTTTACATGAACGGTGGCGCCTGTCAATGGAATTCCGCCTGCGCCTGACACCGTACCGGTAACAGTAATATCCTGCTGATCATGCAATTGGGTAGATTGAATTACGACAAGATTATTGGGTAATAATTTATATTTTAATCCGGTATTTCTTAATAAAACATCCATCGTTTGCGAAATGGTAAATTCCTTTATATTCAAATCCACCTTCGACCTGAGGGCTGCAAGATCCGTGTTATAAAGAAATCTGTATTCACCCTGCTTTTCAATTTTTCGAATCACATTTTCAATTCTGTCATTCTTAATATTGAGTGTAATACCGGGCTGCGCTTTTATATCAGCGTTAGTTTTTAATACTCCCAGGAAGATAAACAAAATGGTGAGTTTCATAATTAAAAGCGCTTTTGACAATTCTTTTGAAAAATACCGTTTGTACGGAAATCTTTTTTTCATATATTTATGCTTTATGGTTAAAAAATAAAATACCTTTTAGAACAGTTATCGAGTTTTTTAGCTTAACGGGGGATACTGCAATATCCTCCGTTGTTTTTCTATAATTTTATTCCTTTATCTCTACTACATTATTGTTTATTTTATACTTGAATTTTACAGTTAACTGAAGAGCATCCAGCGCCTGTTCAATTGTTTCATTTTCAAAAATCCCATTGAAATGATACTGCTCCAGTTCAGGGCTGAGTATTTCAATTTTTACTCCGTACCACCTTTCCATCTTTTCAGCCATCTTTTTAAAATCATCTCCATCTATTATCAACTTATTATAAAGCCATGAGGTTTCTTCTCTAAGGCTGTCTGGCTTATTGGCTGGTAATGTAGAAATTAAAATATCCTCATCAGGAGTAATTTTTTTTGATGAAACCGCATCCGTATTTTTTTGTTGAGGAACTTCTTTATCATCCTTTTTTCTATAAATTAATTTTTCATTTGGCTTTAAAATCACTCTTGGCGCAGAAGGATCATCTTTAGTATATACTTCAATACTACCTCTCAATAAAGTTGTCTCAATCGTAGAATCCTGTTGATAAGATTTGACATCAAACAATGTACCAAGAACTTTGATATCAATGCCGGAAGTATGAACTATAAAAGGATGGCGGGCATCTTTAGTTACATCAAAATAAGCTTCGCCTTCCAGATCAACTTCTCTTACATTTTTATTAAAATCTTTATGATAACTTAACCTTGATGAGCCATTCAATCTTACTACAGTTCCATCAG
>DASSHD010000238.1:0-2103 GCA_035693085.1 Hanamia sp.
GTCATGCTAAGCATGCTTTTTATATTAACTGAGAAGCTGGAGTATAAAAACGAATATCCTTTATTGTCAGCAAGTGATGTAAGAGAAATAATAGCCAGAACCTATGCACAACAAGATAACATAATAGGAATCATAAAACTACGGCACAAGCGAAGACAGGATGATATCGACAGGCGTTACAAAATAAAATCACCTGATAAATGAATTTAACTTTGTCAAAGTAGAACTAATAAAAAATTAAATACAATGATCAATTTTTTTAATTTGGAATTATTATTTGCGATGCCTGGCGGCACTGAATGGGTATTAATATTAGTGGTCATTCTTTTATTCTTTGGAGGGAGGAAAATACCGGAATTGATGCGCGGGATAGGCCGCGGAGTGAAGGAATTTAATGACGGAAAGGAAAATGTGAAAAAGGAAATTGATAACGATCTTAATAAAAAGGGTAAATCATGATAATAGATACCTTATCAAATGCTGAAAAATATTTTTGTGTTCATCCATTATTTGCTTATGCATTTGAATACATCCAATCGCAAAACCTGGAAACAATAGAGGTGGGTGCTTATGTGATTCAGGAAAATCAGTTGAAAGCCATTGTTTCCAATAAACCGGGCAAAACCAAAGAAGAATCAGCAGCAAAATTTGAATGCCATGATAAACACATAGACATCCAGTTTTGCATACAAGGAAAAGAGAAGATAGGCTGGAGGCCCCGAAATACCTGCACTCAGCTAAAAGAGGAATATAATGTAGAAAAAGATGTGACATTCTATAAAGACGCACCGGATATGTATTTTCAACTGATCGATGGCCAGTTTGCCATCTTCTTTCCCGAGGATGTGCACGCACCTATGATCGGAGAAGGAGATATTAAGAAGATTGTGATTAAAGTAAAAATTTAATCTAAAAAAAATAAAAAATATTGTATGGAAAAGAAAGAAGAATTATTAAAACGCATTCCTGAACAAGGAGTATTACCATTATATTTTTATAAAGATCCTAAAGTAAGTATAGGGGTTTTGAGAGCCTTGTACAAAGCCGGTATCCGGATGGTGGAATATACTAACCGTGGCGAAGCAGCACTGCAAAATTTTAAAAAGATGCGTGAAGTACGTGATACAGAAATGAAGGATCTATATCTTGGAATAGGCACTATTAAAAACGAACATGCCGCTGAAATGTATATTAGAGCAGGAGTTGATTTTATTATTTGTCCGGGACTTGTGGAAGAAGTAGCGAGAATAGCTGATAAAAATAATATGCTTTGGGTTCCAGGGTGTATGACTCCCTCGGAGATTATTCGTGCAGAAACTTTAGGCGCAAAAATGATCAAAATTTTTCCCGGGAGTATTTTGGGGCCGTCATATATGAGCGCTATAAAATCCTTATTCCCTGATCTGTTGTTTATGCCAACAGGGGGAGTTGAATTGGATAAAGAAAATATTGCGGAATGGATAAAAGCAGGCGTATGTGCTGTAGGTATGGGAAGTAAACTAATCAGTAAACAATTACTTGAGCAAAAGGATTATGCAAAAATTGGTGATCTCGCCAGCCAGGCGATTGATATTGTAAATTCAGTTAAAGGACAATATTTGAGATAAGTTTTTTTATTACAATTTATATCATTAATTTTTTCTCATAATCAATTAATCAAATCGTTGATGATTTTTTAATCTGTTGACCTTTTGATTTTTTATTAATGGAGATCTTTTATCAAAGAAGATTTTTGAAGGATAAAGATTATGTAAAATATAATTTCCCCAGGTAAATAAGATTAGGAATTAATTATTAGCCTACTATAGAACAAAGTAGCTTTTATGAAAATCATCGCATCATAAATATGCCATTCGGAGAATACCGGGGCCAAGACCCAACGTTATTTCCTATCTTTAATCTAATACAATTGAAAGATTTGATATAAGGATTACAGGTAAATTTTGACGACCTGATTATTTATAATAATACATAGAAACATAAAGAGAATTGTATAAACAAAATAATTTAATTCTACTTTGACAAACTTAAAAATAAGTTCTTTGAATATTTGTTGATTGTTTTTTTTGAATTTAAATTTGGCACTGGCAGCAAACTAAAATT
>DASSHD010000239.1:0-3223 GCA_035693085.1 Hanamia sp.
TGTATCAAGTTTTGAGACTTTTACTTCCGCAATCAATCTTGCAAGCGGGTTTGCATCAGCTCCAAAAGCATTTCTATTCGACAAAATACTTTCCAAAAGCACTGTTCCGCTCCCGTTGAAGGGGTCAAGAACATTGTCATCCTTCTTTGAAAAAATAGAATTATTCAAAAAAAAGTAAGGAATATGAACTAAAAGTTTTGCTGGATATGTATGTATAAGATGTGTAAACCTGTCAATATTTTTTATTTCAGGTAAGAGTTTTCGGAAAGAAACCTCAATAGGCTTTTTGTCTATTGAAAATTCATCAAAAAATTTTTTAATGATAGCATCATTTCTCTCTGATATTTCCCTTGTATTCATTCATCCTATAATTTATACCGCTATCGGTGCTTTTATGGAAGGGTATGGTTCATAGCCCTTAAGCTGAAAGTCTTCGTATTTGAATGAAAAAATATCCTTCACATCCTTATTGATAATCATTTTTGGGTAGGGTCTTGGCGTTCTACCTAACAGCAAGTTGACTTGCTCCATATGGTTCAAATATATGTGCGTATCACCGAATGTGTGAATGAACTCATATGCTTCTAAATCACAAACCTGCGCAACCATCATTGTCAGCAAAGCATAAGACGCAATGTTAAACGGCACTCCTAAGAACATATCCGCACTTCTCTGATACATCTGACAAGACAGTTTTCCGTCAGCAACATAAAATTGAAATATTACATGGCAAGGCGGCAACTTCATATTTTCAATATCCGCTACATTCCAAGCACTTACAAGAATCCGCCTTGAATTAGGGTTGTTCTTAATCATTTTGATAATATTTGCTATCTGGTCAATATGCTCTCCATTCGGTTTTGGCCAGTTTCGCCACTGATAACCATAGACAGGCCCTAAGTCCCCATTTTCATCAGCCCATTCATCCCAAATTGTAATATTGTTTTCTTTCAAATAACGAATATTCTTGTCGCCTCTCAAGAACCATAGAAGCTCATGGATAATTGATTTTATGTGTAATTTTTTAGTGGTTACCAATGGAAAACCTTCTTGCAAATTAAAACGCATTTGATACCCAAAAATGCTAACAGTGCCAACACCCGTCCTGTCAGTTTTTTTTACCCCATTTTCCTTCACATATCTTAATAATGTCTCGTATTGGTTCATATTTGATAATAATAATGAAACAAAGATAAAATTTTAATGTTAAGAAAAAGCCGGCTAATTAAAATCAGATTTGTACACCATCTTCAGGATGTACTTCATTTATTAGCTATCAACAATTAATGACATTTATATGGATGAAGGTCTGCCCAATGTTGAAAAATACTCTTTAATCCAACAGCCCTATCGCATAACCATGACCATGTTGAATTATTCCGTTTGACAAAAAAGGATTTTGACGAAAATAATTTCCAGGCTTCAGCATGACATTACACTTTTAGAAAGAGGGACTGAATTTAGTCAGTTGGAATTATTTAAAAATTCCAATGATGATACAATCCGGCTTACATTTTTACTTTCTGATTTTATAAAGAATGGTAATAATTATACTCAATTCAAAAAAGCCATTAATCAGCTAAGGTCGGTGAATGTAGAAATTGTTCAAATTGTTTTGCCAGCAGTAAAGTGTAAAAAAGCGAAAAAACCTGAAGAGGAAATTGTGCTCACAGGCCTTATTGAACGGGCTGTTATTAAAAAATATGCCAGGATATCACCATATCAATGCACAAAGCTACAGCGATGGAATTGGTGAAGGTAGCCAAACGATTCAGGCAACATTGCTGCCCTTCGCAGCAAAATAACGGAATTAGCTCTTACATTAACTGATAGAAAGTTCAGCTACCAGCCGTAAAAGATATTCCGGTCTGGGTAATTGCCAGTATTAAAAATGAATTTTATGGCAAAGAAATTTAACCGATTTTAATCTGGGATCTATATTTTTTGGTGGCTTACCATACAACTTCAGGAAACCCTTTTTCATCAAAGCTAATTTTGTCAGCAGTTGCTCCTAATTCTTTTGCCTTCTCTTCTAAAAAGATTTTTAAGTTTTTACTTTCCTTAGTCCAAGAAGAAAAATTGTTGCTGATTAACAAATATAAATCTCTAAACCTTTTCTTTGAAGGTTTTAATTTCAGGTATTCGATATTTATAAATTCATTTATTTGAACTAACAATGGATCAAGAATGTTAATTTGTTGCCCAATAAGATTTTTCAATAGAGTTACCCCTACCTGATCGTATTCTTCTAATGCTTTTTTAGTTATATGCTCAAGTAAATACAGATTTGACTGGTCTAATTCATTCATAATTGAGTAGGAAGCTTGGTACCTTAGAACACTTATGAAAATGAGTAAGTCAGGCCATAAAAATTGAAAACCGAAGTATTCAATTTTCCTGTCGCCGTCAAATGTAATTTCTTCTTTCAATCTTTGTTCACTATAAGCTTTTCGTACATCATAAGAAAATCCCATTAGTGTTACATACCTTGGATCATCTTCTATTTGGGACACTTTTTCTGCAATTTTATCGATGGTTAAATACAAAGATCGCAAGTCGCAATAGTCGCCATATATTGTAATTCCTGTTCCGTTTTGTGTTGAAAAGCCTTGAAGCATTGAAATGTGTTTAACTAAGTCAAATATATCCGTTATTGGAAAACAAAAAAAATCTCAATTATTTATCCATATTATTGCAAGAATGAGATAGTCTAACGGATATGATTAACGAATGAACAGTTTAAAAATGAAAATTCCAGGGGGATGAATAAAATCCATTAATTTATATCACTTCCTTTTGAAAATCCATTAATTCACATCACCTAATCCATTAATTCACATCACCCAATCCGTTAATTCTTATCACTCAATCAGTTAATTTGTATCACCTGAATTTTCTGAAATGACCGTCATTATTAAGTTTTGACATCGTTTCTAATACATCTATTGATTGTCTATAGATAATCAATGAAAAAAGATTTCTATAAAACTTTAAAAAAAGGGAGAAAATATTGCTGCGGAATTGAAGATTTTTAGAGAGCATTAAAGAGTTTTAAAGACTTAATGTGTGGACTTTTTGAAATCCATTAATTTATATCACCCACAGGTTTTTTCTGTTTTTTTAAGGTGATATAAATTAATGGATTTCGTGACTAATCAATTCGGTGTCTGAAATAGTTTAAGAAAAAATTTTTGTAATTTTATTCAAAAACGATGAAATACCT
>DASSHD010000240.1:0-3333 GCA_035693085.1 Hanamia sp.
CATACTTTTTAAAATTTAATATCTTACAGTTCCTAATGCCTGTTCCACGTCTATTTTACTTGATAGCACCTGGTACAGCGCATCGTAATAATTTATTTGTGCAGTGCGTAAATCAGACTCGGCAGTGATCACATCTAAAAAAGCTTTCACACCCGAACGATATTGTAATTGAATTATATTATACACATCACTTGCCAGGGAAAGGTTTTCTTTCAAGGTGAAAAAATTATTGAGGTTGCTTTTATAAGATGCCAGAGCATTTTGATATTGGGTATTGATGGTATTTGTCTGACTTTTGATATTATTATCTGCCTGGGTAATTTGAAACTGTGCCTCTTTTATTTGTTGTAATCTTTTACCTCCCTGGAATATAGGTAGAGTGAGCGTAATGCCTAGAAAAGAGTTAGGGTAGTGAGCATTATACAATTTTGAAAAATTATTGTTCAGATAATTCAGATTATAATTTCCAAAAGCTGACAGATCAGGCAGGAAACTCCATTTATAATATTGCAGATTGTATTGCTGTAGTTTTTTCTGAGTTTCTAACTGCTGTATCTCTATCCTGTTAGCATAATTTACAGTTTGCAATGTATCAATATAAATTTCCTTTTCCATTTGCGTGGTGTCATACACTAAGTCAATTTTTTGAGATGCGGGATATCCCATTAATTCCTGCAGGAAAGCATTCTCTGCTTTTAGAGATTGATCTGTAGATACTTTTTGAGCTTTTGAATTGTTCAACGCAATCAGGGCGCGTTGGTAATCTGTTTTGTCCACAATACCACTTTGATATTGATACAGGGCATCCTTATAACTTTGAGTATTTCGCACAATATCCTGCTCAACTACTTTCAGTTGCTGTACGGTTAATATTAAATTATAGAATGCTTTGCTAACAGCCACTGCAAGATTTATTTTTTGATTCGTAGTATTCTCAGATGCTGAAAGCCTTACGTCATTTGCGCTACGCGAAGCAAGCAATACATCCCTGCTAAAAATATTTTGTGTTACTCCAAAATTCAATCCCGAGGTATTATTAGTTCCTGAATGAGCAAGGTTTCCGTTGAAATTAAATGTCGGTAATTGAAAATTGTGTTGCAGGTTGTAGGTAAAATTTACCTGGGGATACCAGTCTGCTAACTTGCTTTTGATTATCGTTTCAGTGATACTTTCATTAATTTTTGCATTCTGCAAATCAGGATTATGTTGAATGGCATATTCAATACAATTGTGTAATGTGGCTGATTGTAGTGTTGAATCGCTATTAACCGACTGTGCTAAAAGTAAATTTGGGAAAATTAAAAATAACCAGGTAATAATCTTTTTATTCAATAGAAACTTCTTCTTATTCCGGTAATTCATCTTATACTCTTTTGAAATCAATAGAAATAACCAACTCCACGGATTTAAATTCATTTCAGAATACATTTCCATTAGGCAAGGGTCATTCAAATATTCTAAAAACCTTAAATGTGATTTTTATTTAGAGAGCAAAGGTAAAAATAAAAAAGTCACCTTATTGCCTGCTTTCAAATTAATTTTGCCGTTCATGTAAAATGATAATTGCGTGATAAAGAATTTTCCCGTAATGGTAAAAACTGAAGCTATCAGTAGTCGGTGCTGATCAGTACTACGATATTTGACGTAAGACTTTTTTGAGTTAAAGGAGGGGGATCGTAAAATTTTTCAGGGTTCCTTAAGCGCTTTTTCTTTTCATAACTTCTATGTCGTAATGGTAAAAAGCCTGCTTGTCAATTTTTGTAAATTATTCTCAAATTTCTTAAATTTATCCTACTGGAAACAGCATGAAACTCTATATAAAAAATATGGTAAGTATCAGGTGCAAGATGGTAGTAAAATCTGAGTTGGAGAAATTAAATCTTGACTATAAAAATTTGGAACTAGGCGAAGTAGAATTGGACAAAGAAATTACTGAACCGCAGCGAAATGCATTGAGAACTGCATTACTTACTTATGGCCTCGTTGTAATGGAAGATAAAAGAAGTGTTCTCGTTGAAAAAATAAAGACACTTATTATCGAAATGATTCATTACAGTGATGAACTGCCAAATGTAAATTATTCTGTCTATATCAGCGAAAAATTGAATTATAATTATACCTACCTCGCCAATTTATTTGCAGAAGTAAAAGGTACCACTATTGAACATTTTATTATCCTGCACAAAATTGAAAAAGTAAAAGAACTCATCATTTATGATGAACTCAGCCTTACCGAAATTGCTTCGCTTATGCAATATAGCAGCGTAGCTCATTTATCAAAACAATTTAAAAAAATTACAGGCTTAACTCCTTCTCACTTTAAACAAATGAAAAATAAAAGGCGTAATCCACTTGAAGACCTGTGAATGATATAAGTAATTGTATGAATAATATAATTTTTATTGAGTTTTTTAGTTCATCTTTATATTCTAAGGTAGAATAGAAATCCTGGGAGCCGCCCTTTCATAAAATACCATTCTACCTGCTACCCGATATATTTCAAAAGAACTGGTTCTTTGTAATAACATCAATAAAAATGGGCACTTAAATCAATAAAAATGGCAAGGATAAGCAAGGATGAAAGTGAAGTTAAAAAATCGAAAGTACATATAATTGTATCGCTCATCGAATATGTGCCAAATGCCATTGTGAGTAGAACCGTATTAAAAAAAACTACGGGTAATATTACACTTATGTCTTTCGACAGAGGCGAAGAACTGGCAGAAAAAAGTTCTCCTTTCGACACATTCGTACAAGTAATTGATGGCGATGCAGAAATTATAATAAATAAAAAAAATCATATTTTAAAGTTAGGAGAGGGGATTACCATTCCTGCACATACTTATAATTATATAAAAGCAAACCGGCGGTTTAAAATAATTCAAACTGTTATTAAGAGCGGGTATGAAGTGTGAAAAAAATTGGCAATTATCAGCACATACCTGTGAATGATACAAGTCTATTAAAGAATTGTGTAACAACGAAACGGACAATTATTCTCAAATTTACAGTATAGACAATTTAGTTTCCATTCTGCAAATTTCTGAAAAGTAAGACAGGAAGTGTTTTCAAAGGAAAGCGGAAGTTATATTAAGTTGGGTGCATCCCAAATTGTGGCGGGTTGGTGGAGACCTTCCTACCGGACAGGCAGGCACCAACCCGGGGGGTGTATCGTGGTCCCGTTTGTTAACGTGATCCTCACCGCCCACAATTTAAGAGCATGCGACAATTTGTGATGCACCGTGTGTCACGAACCTCGCAAGAGGATGCTGTATAACCGATGAAGGAAGCCCCTTCGGAACCGTTGTTCACCCAATGGTTTCAATCCGCCGT
>DASSHD010000241.1:0-5582 GCA_035693085.1 Hanamia sp.
TTTAAAGTTAATCCATCATGATGTTTTGCAAGATTTTTACTTTGTGTTTTTGATTTTAAATCATTTTCAAAAAATGGTGGGTTAGAAATAATGAAATCATATTTTGATTGGCTATTCCAACTTTTAATATCCGCATTAAAAGCCTGCAATTTATTTTCCCAGGGAGAATCAATAAAATTTTCCTTCGACTGGGAGAAAGAATTTTCATCTATTTCTATTGCATGAATTTCTCCGTTTGATTTTTGTGCGATCATCAGGCTCAATAATCCTGTACCTGAACCAATATCTAAAATTATTTCTGGCAGAATAATTTTCATTTCAATTTTTTCCGCGATCCATGCTCCAAATAAACAGGAATCAGTGCATACCTTCATACTACATTTTTCCTGTTCTATTTTAAATTGTTTGAATTGGAAGTAGTTGCTGGGCATGAGAGAGGTGGGTGAATAATGAATAGTGATTATTAGTTTCTTGGGTGATTAGTAAAAGGGAATCATGCTTATTGGTTGCTTTACTGATGCTATTAAAAAGCTGTGTCTCATACCTTATAACTTCTCTTTCATCACGCAGTTCTTGCAGAAGGAACTACAGAGAGGTCTGCAAAATCGGACTCAAGGTATTTATAATAAGCAGTGATGCCTATCATGGCGGCATTATCAGTGCAATATTCAAATTTAGGAATGTAGGTATTCCAACCTTCTTCTTTACCCATTTTTTCAAACGCATTTCGTAAACCGCTGTTGGCGCTTACTCCGCCTGCTATGCATATTTCTTTGATGCCTGTTTGGTCTGATGCTTTCTTTAATTTCTTTAATAAAATAGAGACAATTCGTGATTGAATAGAAGCGCAGATGTCTGGTAAATTTTCTTCCACAAAATTTTCATTCTTCATTTTTTCATCACGAATGAAATATAGGAATGAAGTTTTCAATCCACTGAAACTGAAATTCAAATCATCAATTTTTGGTTCGGGGAATTTATATTTACCAGGGTCGCCCTGTTTTGCATATTTGTCTATCAGTGGGCCACCGGGGTAGGGAAGGCCCAGAATTTTTGCTGATTTATCAAACGCTTCGCCGGCAGCATCGTCCAGAGTTTGTCCGATTACTTTTTGGTCCAAAGGCGATTCACACAAAACAATTTGGGTGTGTCCACCACTAACCGTAAGACATAAAAAAGGAAATTTCGGGATGCTGGTTTTTTGATCTGTAGTCTGAATTAAATTAGCCAATACATGCGCCTGCATGTGATGAACAGCGATCAATGGTTTGTCAAAAGCCAATGCAAGTGATTTTGCAAATTCTGTTCCAACTAAAAGTGCGCCAATTAATCCGGGCGATTGTGTAAATGCGAAAGCGTCAATATCTTTTAATTCCACATTGGCTTTCTTCAAAGCTTGTTCTACTACCGGAACGATTGCCTGCAAATGTGCTCTCGAAGCGAGTTCGGGCACTACGCCGCCGTATTGTTCGTGGATTTTCTGGCTAAAAATGATATTACTTAATATGTGTCCGTTTCTGCAAACAGATGCTGCAGTTTCATCGCACGAAGATTCAATAGCAAGGATAGTGATCATTAATTGCGAAGTTAATTAAAACGGATAAGATTTGCTTTGCTTTAAGACTGCGCTGCAAACGATTGTAGGTTTTATCGAGACCTTATTGCTACTACAGGATCCAGGCGTGCTGCGGTTACTGCCGGTATGATGCCTGCCAGGATGCCGATAATAACACAAATGGAAATAGCTAAAGTAAGTATCCCACCTGAAATATAGACAGGAAATTCGAAGAGGTTTGTAAGTATAATAGTGAGGAAATATACAAGGATCAAACCAATGATCCCTCCCAAAACGCAGATGGTAGCAGCTTCCAACAAGAACTCGGAAAGGATGCTCCTTTTTTTTGCACCAATTGCTTTTTTAAGGCCGATCATAGGTGTACGTTCTTTTACCGTTACAAACATGATATTGGCTATACCAAAAGCGCCAACCACAAGGCTTAAAATTCCTATAGCCCAGCCACCCAGGTTGATATTGCCAATTACAGATTTTGCCTGGTCACTGAATCCTGAAATTTGATTCAAAGTAAAATTATCGTCTTGTTTTGGGCCGAGTTTTCTGATGGAGCGCATCACTCCTTCCAGTTCATCTGCAAGGGCTGCAGAACTCACATTTTCTTTAGCATCAACAATAATTTTAGGGCCGCTGTTTTTTTCGTTGATTACTTCCCTCGCAAACCGGTATGGTGTAAAGATGCCATTATCAACATCCTGCCCAAAGGTTTGCCCCATCTTTTTTATAACTCCGATTATTGTTACTTTATGGTTTTTAACACTGATTACTTTGCCCACGGCCTGGTCGGCGCTCCCGAATAGATCTTCGGCATTATCATGGCCCATAACAACTACAGGGCTGCCGGAAGCAAATTCAGAGCCGGAAAAAAAACGCCCGTATTCTATTGTTACCGGCCGAATGTCATTTTCTTCTTCACTTTCGCCATATAGTTGAACGCCTTGCAAAGCATAGCTATCATACACAACATTTACATTTGAATTGATTGAAAAAGCTACATTTTTGGCTAACTGGCTTCGTTGTTTTATCAAATTTACTTCACTGAATTTAGGTTCGGGGCGATTCACAAATTTCCACCAGGGATAATCATTACCATTCTCAAAGTAGGACCACTTGTCAATATAAATGGTATTTGTCCCAAGGCTATTTAACTTATTCTGGATATTTACTCCCAGGCTGTTAACCGTTGCCAGTACGCCTATAATACAAAAAATACCAAATGAAATTCCGATCAGTGACAAAGAAGTACGCAACTTATTTACCATAAGCTCCTGCATGGTAAGACGAAAAGAACTTGCTAATATGGTGAGAGTTTTTCGCATCGCGCAAATTTAATCTTTCAATTTTGTATGAAGATAAAAAAATGTTGAAAGGCAGAATCCTGATATGAAATAAAATAATTGTAAATTTTGCAGGTGTGATGGGTGCATTTCAAAACATTTCTTGTACTGAAAAGCGCCCCGTGTGATTAATGACTTCGCAGTTAGATAAAATTGATTTCTGTATTTTGCATCTATAACAAAAAATATAGTGGGAACTTCAAAAGAAAATGTCAGCCTCCAGAAGATAGTTACTTTGATTGCAATAATATTATTTATTGTAAAAATAGTAGCATGGTTTCTTACCAATTCACTGGCAATACTCACAGACGCTTTGGAAAGTATTGTAAATATTGTTGCCGGGTTTTTAGGATTGTATAGTTTGAACTTATCAGCAAAGCCCAAAGATGCTGATCACCCTTATGGACATGGAAAAGTTGAATTTCTGTCTGCGGGTGTAGAAGGGAGCATGGTAATTATCGCAGGATTTTTTATCATTTATAAAGCCGTCCAAAGTTTCTTTTATCCACATACAATTGCTAAACTGGATTTTGGAATATTGTTGATTGCTTTTACTGCTGTTGTAAATTATGTGGCAGGGTCTGTTTGTATTGCCACCGGTAAAAAAAATAATTCATTACAATTGACCGCCGGTGGTAAACATTTGATTACAGATACTTATTCCACAATAGGTATTTTAGTTGGATTGGCTCTCATTTATTTTACGGGATATATTTTTATTGATAGTCTTGTTGCTTTCCTGGTAGCAGTAATTATTATATATACCGGTTACAAAATAGTGCGTACATCCATTGCCGGTATAATGGATGAAGCAGATGAAAAATTACTAAAAGATATTGTAATCCTGCTTAATGAGCACAGAAAAGAAAACCGGATAGACCTCCATAACATGCGTATTATTAAATACGGGAGTACCCTGCATTGTGATTGCCACCTGACTGTGCCATGGTATTTGAATGTAATTGAAGCACATGAGGAAGCGAAAGATCTCGCGCAACTGGTTAAAAATAAATTTGGTAACAGCGTAGAATTTTTTATACATACTGATGCTTGTGTTGAATATTCATGCAGGATATGCTTTAAACACAATTGCATGGTAAGGAAGCATGATTTTGAAAAAAAGATACCCTGGACTATTGAGAATATTTCCAAAGACAAGAAACATGATATTAATAGTTAAAAGCTACATGAAAGTGTAAACAGGAATTCACATTATTTGTTTGCCTGCTGATAAATATCTTATTTATAAAAACAAACCTCTCATAGAGATGAGAGGTTTTCCAAAATTCAAAAACTGATTATCCATTAAGATTTTTATACAAGCTGGTAACTAATGAGAATGAATCTCATTAATTCATATTTGTTCAAAAGGTTTTAATTAATAAATCCTGTGCAAGGTTTAATGGATTCAGTGTAATGTATATTAGTATTCAATACTATAAAGTTAAGGTTAGCAACGGTTTACGGAAATATAAACGGAGGTTTCCTTATATTATTTTATTTAGATCCAAAATAGAGTAAAGTTGCCCGGTAAATAGTAAAAATTGCTGAGATATTTACTATTATTATATTAAGTTATGAATGAAGAAATACAATTATTTGAAAAGCAGAGCTACTCCAAAAGCTGCAGCGGCAGCAAATGCTCCTATCAGCATAACTTTAAAAGCGCCCTGTAAAACAGGTACCCCGGTAATTTTACTTTTAAAATATCCAAAAACAAACAGGCATATCAGGGTAGCTATTACAGAAAACTTTAATGCTTCCCTTGAATCATCAATAAAAAAATATGGGCTTAATGGAATAATGCCTCCAACAGCATAAGATAATCCAATATTAAATGCGCTCTTTTTTGCTCTTCCGGCATCTGGTTTATCAAGGCCCAGTTCAAACTTCATCATAAAATCAACCCACTGTTTTTTATCTTTTGCAATTTCTTCGGTGGCTTTTATTTGCATTTCTTCACTCAATCCTATATTTTCAAAAAAATCTTTTACTTCTTTCTTTTCCATTTCAGGAATGCGTTCCACTTCTTCATGTTCCCTTTTCAATTCACTTTCATAATGATCCTGTTCGGTTTGCCCGGCAAGAAATCCACCCAATCCCATAGCTATACTTCCGGCAACTATTTCTGCTATGCCCGCTATAACAATAATTGAACTATTGGATACTGCGCCTGTAAGCCCCGCTGCAAGGGCAAATGGAACGGTAAGCCCATCGCTCATACCAATTACCACATCTCTTAAAAAATCAGAGCTTTGTAAATGTTCTTCATTATGGTGATGATCGTGCATTCTAAAAATTTTTTTTAAAAGTCTGACGGCCCCCGTCTGACTTTTAATTAATAATCAATGTTCAATGTTCAATGTTCAATAATCAATAATCAATGTTCAATAATCAATGTTCAATAATCAATGTTCAATTTATCTAAACTCAATCGCTTTCACCGGTTGTATTCTTTTTACCAATAAGGAAGGTATGGCAAGCATAAGAAAACAAATTACTAATGTAGCAACATCAATAGCTACAACCTGCCACCAAACCACATCTGCGTGAGCTACTTTCATAAAATAAGCTTCTTCGTCCAACTTGATAAATCTGGTTGCCTGTTGTAAATAACATATTCCCAGTCCTAATAAAGTTCCTGCTATCACTCCTGTAAATGCAATGATGGT
>DASSHD010000242.1:0-8196 GCA_035693085.1 Hanamia sp.
AACCCTAATGACCGGATTTTCAGAGGTACCATGTATATTACTCTTGATGGTAATTATGGTGTTCAGAAAATTGATATGACAGTTAGCAAAAACGCCAATCTCAATTTGACAAGGGAACTGAAGATCAGCCAGGATTTTAAGAAAGCTTTTGATGGACGTTTCCACGTTGTGAAGAGTTCCATGTCGGCTGAATTTTCTCTCTCCAAAAAAGCCTCTGGCGGATTATTCGGAATCAGAACCGTATCCTTAAGCGATTACCAGATCAATCATCCCGCGCCGGATAGTATTTATAAAGCGCCTGATATGGTTGTCAGGAAAAATTCTTCTGAAAGATCCGATAGTTTTTGGACGGCGGAAAGACCTGCTCATGCCCTTACTTCTGCAGAAGCAAAAACATATTATAACATTGACAGTCTGAGAAATATGAAATCATTTAAAAGATTAGGAGATATCTTCACACTTGTCTTTTCAGGATATTTAGAATGGGGGAAAGTAGAGATAGGTAATACCAATACTTTTTACAGCTTCAATCCTGTTGAAGGTTTCAGACTAAAGTTCGGAGGAAGGACCACTACCAGACTAAGCAACACCTTCTTTTTAGATTCTTATCTGGCTTATGGATTTAAAGATAAAAAGTTTAAATACCTTTTAGGGGCAACCTATTCATTCAATCACAAATCAGTTTATTCTTACCCGCTCAATTATTTAAAAATAAGCTACCAGCACGAAACCACCATCCCTGGCCAGGAGTTACTGTTTGTGCAGGAAGATAATTTCTTTTTATCTTTTAAAAGAGGCGATAACGATAGATATCTTTATAATAAATACTTTAAAAGTGAATACGTGAGGGAATTCGGGAAAAATATTTCTTATGATATCACCTTTAAAAACTGGAACCAGGCTCCTGCGGGGAATATTGTTTTTCAAAAAATTTCAGATAATAAGATAATTTCAGATATTACCACTTCGGAGATTTCGGCTCAATTGAGATGGGCACCCAATGAACAGTTTTACCAGGGCAAGCAGTACAGGATACCTATTCTTAATAAATATCCCATTTTTATTCTACGGTATAGCCAGGGAATTAAGGGATTGATAAATGGTGAATATAATTATCAGAATCTTTATCTCCGGGCGGATAAAAGATTCTATTTATCACAATTGGGTTATGTGGATGCCACCCTGGAAGGTGGTTACATTTTTGGGAAGTTACCTTTCCCCTTACTTACCATTCATCGGGCCAACCAGACTTATGCCTATCAGGACAATTCATACAATTTAATGAACTTTATGGAATTTGTGAGTGACGAATTTGCATCTTCCCGCTGGGATTTTCATTTTAATGGATTCTTTTTAAATAAAGTTCCCTACTTAAAAAAACTTCACCTGAGAGAAGTAGCTACTTTCAAACTATTGTATGGTGGATTAAGATCTGAAAACAATCCCGCTAAAAATCCTGAATTGGTTAAATTTCCTATTGATGATACCGGCCAGCCTACTACTTTTTCACTTAACAACGGGCCCTATATGGAAGGGAGTGTGGGAGTATCTAATATTTTTAAGTTATTGCGGGTGGATGTTGTGAAAAGATTTAGCTATTTGAACCATCCTGATGTTTCAAAAATAGGCTTAAGGTTCTTTGTTAAATTTGATTTTTAAGGATACTTACCAATATTACTGCGGTGAGAAGGCTTCGGAAGCACAAAAATAAATGGAATATGAAGACATTTTTAAAAAGTGTGTTTTTTATTATAGTGACGTTGGTAGGCATAAATGGGTTTTCACAAAGCAGGTCACCAGCAGATACTTTTCCTGTCCCTAAAAATGATCCTTACCTTCTTTTTTATCTTCAGCGCCAGCCGAATTCTAATACCATTATAGTGAATTTGAATGTGGAAAATGGTAAAGTGAATCCGGACAACCCGGTGAATGTGTTTTGGATCAGATACCAGGAAGATGGTAGAAAAGCGAAGTTGAATTTTATACAAAAGGAATTTGCTTATGGCGTTCAATTGAAGAAAATTGCTGATGGCAAATACGATCTGAATTTTGTTTCCTAAAAGAAAATGAAGTTCAGATTAGAACGAAATGCTGACAATATATGGCAGGTTTTTAGCACTTTACAGAATGGTTCCCGGATGATTCTTCAGCGGATATATTTGCATATAAACGGAGGAACTTTATGGAAACCTCATATAGAATATGTTGAACTGAAAGGTATTGATCCTTCCGATAATAAGGAGGTGAGAGAAAGAACACATATAAAATGACAGAGTAATTTAATACAAATAATTTTTATGAAATAATCATAAAGACAATTGGCAAGATTTTCGCCGGTTGGTGGAGACACCAACCGGGGTGGGGCCCGCCGTGGGAGGTGTCTTCACCGCCCACAAGCAGCAAAGCAATGCGACAATTTGAATCGCATCCAAATCAATAGGCAAATTGTACAAATGAAGATCCAAAAGCTTTTATGGTTTTTCGGTTTTAAAAACTACAAAGAATTTACGCATGAAAAGGAATAGAGACTTGTCGGGTAAGCCAATGAGACCCAGATAAAAATTTTTAAAATTGCCTGAAGTACACATGTTCGTCGTTGCTCAGGATAATCATACGTTTATTCTTTTATTTCGAACCTGGTCAAAAAAACCCGATCTGTCAATATTAAATTCAAAAGAGTGTCTGGTACACTAAAAGTATTTCTTCCGGGAAACCCCTATTCCTGAAATGAACTTTCAGTCAAATAATTCTTATTGTTGTTATTAATATCTCTGTTTAAATAATAAGCAAATGAAGATAAAAAGATGAGAATGAATAGTAGGTTTTTAATGTTTATTCAATTCTGTAACGGAGATGAAGTATATTACGAAGCTTGTCTGATTACGATTTTGTTAACCCCGATGAATTTAGTATGCGTCAAGCGCTAAAAGAAATTTCAGGAATCGCTTTCAACAAAGGAAATACTGACAACTATTGGAACGTGAAAAAACAGTGTCCTCTCAATCCTGCACTGTTTCAATAGCCTGACGGAATTGCATTCGACAATCGGCGTAATTTATATATTTCTAATGAACGAAAAGCAATGAGTTCCTGAATGACATTAAAATATGAGTATCAAAAGAAATAATAATGTTTGTATGAAAAAAATAATGAAAAATATTTTATACCTGATACTATGGGCATTTTGCTTGTTCCCATTAAGTTCTAGTTCACAGAATATTGATGTGAATATCCTGAATGATTTAAATCCCCGTCATCCGACTTCAGAGTATTGGATACAGACAACTAACTCGGCTTATTGGATACCTGCAGGATTTATAGGAGGCACATTAGTATATGGCCTGATAAAAAAAGATAGGCAAGAAAAAATAAAAGGTTACGAAGCCTTCCTAAGTGTGGGAAGTGCTATTGCTGTTACAGAAATATTAAAACCGCTTATTCACCGCACACGTCCTGCAGATGCCTACCCGGATAAAATTTTTACTAACTCTCCAACCCACGGAGGCTCTTTTCCTTCAGGGCATGCTACACTTGCTTTTTCAACTGCGACTACCATTGCTTTACAATACAAAAGATGGTATATCGTTCTGCCTGCCTATTTGTGGGCTGGCTCTGAAGCTTATTCAAGAATGTATCTTGGAAAGCATTATCCCACAGATGTGCTTGCCGGTATTGGGATTGGAGTTGGTGGTGCTTATTTCAGTCACTGGCTTACAAAAAAAATATTCAGGGAAAAGCAACCCATAAAAATTGAATAATGAATTCAAAAAAGTAATTAAAGAAATATTTGGCTTAATTTTATTATAAACATTTTAAATTAATTGAGTGATAAGAAAAAATTGACGTTTTATTTTATCACTGTGACTTTCCTATAATTTTTTTCTCGAATTTGATCTTGTGGAACCCGCTTATCATCCTCATTCTATAAGGTTTTAAAAATATGTTGAAAGTCTTATTTCTTCTCCGAAATAGTTTTGTCAACTAACTGTAACAGCGTGTCAATAGTGAATGGCTTTTTTAAATATCCATCGGCATTTGCTTTTTTGCATACTTCTTCAATTGAATCATTTGCAGAAAAAAGCATAACGGGCACTTGCCGCGTGGCCTCATTTTGTTTCATTAGTCTTAAGGCACTTTCCCCCTCTATATGTGGTATCCACAAATCCATAAAAACAATATCGGGCTTTATCAAGGTTACCTCATTTATAATATCATCGCATCGCGTCCTTGTTTCTACACGATACTTCTTTTTCTCTAAAATTATTTTAGTGACTGTCAGTATCTCCTCGTCATCATCATAAATTAAAATACATTTTTCCATAGCCTATTTAGGTAGCGTAAAATAAATAGTAGTGCCCTTTCCCGGTTCGCTTTCCGCCCATATTTTTCCATTATGACGTTTAACAATTTCACTGGCGATAGAGAGACCGATGCCAAAACCCTGGAATGGGCGTTTGCCTTCTTCACGGAAGTATAAATTAAAAATCTTATTAAGACTTTCCTTTTTAATGCCAATCCCCCGATCGTGTACAGAAACCTTTATCAATTCCTTTTCCTCAGTAACTTTTACAAGGATCTTGTTATTGTCAGGAGAATATTTTACCGCATTGGATAATAAATTAGTGGCTACCTGCTGTAATCTATACCTGTCGCCTTTAAAGGGGGAAGAAATGACGCCTTCTTTTATAATCGTGTGATCCGGTGATGTTATTTGAACCTCTTCAATGGCATCGTTAAGCATCTCGTTAAAATCAAATGTAGTGATGTTAAGTTCTAATTTTCCATGCGTTATTATATTTACATCTAATAATTCCTTAATTAGCCGTTCTAACTTATTAACGGATTTTGCTGCTTTTTGAACCAAACCTAAATTGTTATCCGGTTTTTCAGTTTGATGCGAATCTTTTGTGACCAGGCTTTCCTGTAATATCTCTATATATAATTTGAGGGTGGTAATAGGAGTTTTTAATTCGTGACTGGCAATGCTGATGAATTCACTTTTTTCTTCCTCTCTTCTCTTCTGTTCCTGGATATCTGTAGTAGAGCCAATCCACATTTTTATTTTTCCGTCATCTTCTTTCAAAGCCATAGCCCGGCATAAATGCCACCGGTAAGTTCCTGTTTTATTTTTAATGCGGAATTGCAGCTCGCAATCTCTGCCTGATTCCACGGCTTGAACCCAACATTTTTTCACTTCGTCTATCTCATTCGGATGAACGGTTTGTAACCAGCCATTATTTTTTAATTTATCCTGCGTCAGGCCTGTAGTTTCTTCCCAGGCCTTATTTAAATAAAAAAAGTTGCCATCTGCATTTGCCTTAAACACTTTATCCGGCAATAGATCAGCAGTTTGGCGAAACTGTTCCTCGCTTTCCTTTAATCTTTGGTGGAGCACGGCCGCTTCTGTTACCTCAGCGGCAATAAAGCCTATCCCGTCTATTTCATTATTAATATTTCGCTGCGCAAAAAGAATAAAATTATAATAATGGGTATCCTTTTCTCCGCTATGAATAAAATCTACAGGAATTTCAACCGCGTTGAATGACTTTCCTGTAGTATATACTTCATTAAATATTTCCCTGTAGCCCTGGTCTGCCAGTTCGGGCAGTAATTCAAAACAAGGTTTTCCGATTACATCAGGCCCTTTTCCCCATAAGTTTATTATGGCCTTATTGGCTGATGTAATAATCATATCTTTTCCATGAAAAAGGCAGATGGAAAATGGAGAAGATTGAATCAGGTTGTTATATCGTAATTCGCTTTCTTCTACTTCCCTCCAGGCATTCATCAGATCTGTTATTTCAGTAATGACTACAAGGATGCGGTTTGAACTCTTGTCCTCTTTAAATATGGGTTGATATACAAAATTGTAAATCCCGCTACTTCCGTCTTTATCTCTTTCGATTTTTATTTTCACTTCATTTTTAGTCACAGGCGCTCCGCTATTTTTTACTTCATCGAGTGTTTCTTTAATGCCCTGTTCTTTTAATTCGGGAATGGAATCAAAGAGGGGCTTTCCTATGATGTCTTTATCTTTTTCTACTAATTGTAAATACTTATCATTGGCCAATTCCAATTGATAGTCCTTATTATTTACCACCATCATGGCTACCGGCGCCTGTTGTAAAAAATTTTGTAATTTCCTGAGTACTTTTCTTTCAAACTGCAATTGTTCACGCTCCGTAACGTCTTCCATCGCCAGCAATATCTGGTTATCATCATTTTCTCTTTGTATGAGCCGGGCATTACAACGGATGATACGCCTTCCGACAGCAGGAAAGTTATATGTAAGTTCCCAATCCAGAGATTTTTCCTTTTGTACCTGTATTTTCAAAAGCTGTCGGCGCAGGTCCGGTATATCCCATCCGTTATTTTGTAATTCAAACAAAACTTTCCCCAGCGTTTCTTCTTCTGTAAGTTGAAAGCTTTTATAAAAAGAGGAGTTGGCAATTTTGATACTGAAATCCTTAGCCAATACCAGTATGGGTTCATGAATGGTAGCTACTATTGCTTCAGCGTACAGGCGCGCATGGTTATACTGTTCACTGCGGTCAAAGAGTTCCTGGTTTACAGTTACCAGTTCTTCATTGGCACTTTGTAATTTTGGTGGGCTTTTCTTTGAGGCGCTCGGCATTATCCGGGTTTTATTTTGAGGTAATAAAGAACCATAGTTTGAAGAAACTACGGGTGTATCGTTAGCTTTCAAGAGGGTTATATAAAGATAGGGGATTACTTTTTAAATAAGAAACCTTTTTGTTGGAAGGGAGATTTTGTTTGAACCGGAATTTTTAGGATTAATATAATTGTAAACTTCTTCATCCCGGGAACTTTTGATTCTTGACATTTTGATAGTAAATAAAGAAATAAACGGAATTTGTATTTTCTGTTGCCGGAACCCCCAGATTTACCGATTTACTGATTATCATGAAAAAAATTAAAGCGTTAAAAAAATCAGTATTCTCAGTCAATCCCTTTAATCAGTGGTTCAGATTTTTTTCTTTTTCTTCTCTTTCTCCGCCCCAAACATCCCACTCGTATATTTATCATACAATTCAAATAAAAACTCAATCCGCTTTGTTTCATTATTAAAAGGTTGCGGGCGGTAGCAAAGGTCCACGGCTTTATCCAATGCCTGGTGTGCTTTTACCAATTCTGGTGGCATCGTGTTAGGATCATACATATCTGCAAGACTTGCACCGGGAAATTTGACTCTTACATCCAGCACGTTTTGCGCTGTAGCTTCTACTGTTTGTTTTTGTTTATCGGTTGGGTTTTCAGGCCAGGGGAAATTGTTATAAACTAAAGTGTTTGAATAACTATAATCACTTTTCAATCTTCCGCATGTGTTTCTCATCCACGTATTATGCATTAGTGAAGTAATTATTCCAAAATGGAAATTGGTTGTATTTGGAACAACAAAAGTTTTATCTGATACAATAAAATCTTTTGATAAATACGCAATTGGAATGTACTTTCTATTCTCAGATGAAACTTTAGGGATTAATAAAAAATCATTTTGAGGTTGTCTTTCTTCAGCAAATAAATAAGGTAAATCAGCCATTTTTTTTGTTCCTGTTCTTGTGCTTTTTTCACGAAATTCTTTTACTTGTTTAAATCTTTCCTGCAATTCATTAATATTCCGAAATTCATTCGGTGATATTCCTTTTAACCAAATGCACCATCTCGAAATATTATTTATAAAATCATCACCGCTGATAAAACGATGCAAAAATTGAAGAGTGTCCGGCACCTCATTTACCAAACTTACTTTTTCATCATTGGTCAAAATTAAAAAACCTCCATCCCGCGCAGCGCTTCCGGATTGCATTTTAGGAACATTACAAATAGGAGAAGATATTGATTGCAAAACAATATCACTTCCTTCAACCAAATAAGGATTTATATTTTTTACTTTTATTTCGTGTGGCTCCCTATTAATATTCGCATATTCAAAAATTGATTTTTCGTTAGAATCAAAGTTTGCAAAACCAATAATAACCACGTGTACGGCTGCATTCCGCTTTCCTTCATTTCCCCATTTAAAAGTGCGGTGTGCAAAATGGATTTTAATTTTGTAGAGACTGAATAAAACATTCCATAAAATTCCTGGTTGCTCACCCTGCGAAATACTGTTAGTACTTACAAATGCAACTTTAGTTTTTGTATTCTGAATGTACTGTGCAGCTTTAATATACC
>DASSHD010000243.1:0-14536 GCA_035693085.1 Hanamia sp.
AATCAACCGGATAATAATCTGGAATTTGGAGTTATCATTCTGCATATTTAATAATTCAATCGAACAAATATCTGAAGCGATTTTGATTGAAATATTTTGAAGATATTTTCAAAACTGTAAAGCTGTAATAAATTTGAATTATTCTTGCTTTACTACCTGCCAGTAAGCAGTCGTCCCCGGCGCCCGTTCGTCCGTTGCTTTTAGCGCGAGCGTATCGCCCTCATGAATGTTACCGAATATTTCCATGCCGTTATTTGTACTAAAGCCCTGGCGCACATTCACCCGGGATACT
This sequence comes from Hanamia sp., assembly GCA_035693085.1. Lineage (GTDB taxonomy): Bacteria > Bacteroidota > Bacteroidia > Chitinophagales > Chitinophagaceae > Ginsengibacter. The sequence continues at coordinate 293 of DASSHD010000243.1, forward strand.
TTATTATCCGCTACTTTTATTACAAACTTATTTTCCTGGTTGGTAACCACTGAAGAAAAAGGAACCACGAAACCCGAATCAGCACGATGAACATTTAATTCCGCATAAGCAAAATCACCTGCTCTGAGCTCAGGACTTTTATTAGCATAATCAAATTCCCATAATTCTGTACGGGTTGTAGGGTCAATAGCGCCGCTTTTACGAGTGAGATTTGCATAAAATAGTTTTCCCGGATAAGCTTCTATCCTAAACCCAATCTTATCCGACATAAGCTGGGTTCCAATGTATTCTTCCGGCACCTGTACCCGCAGACGAAGCCTGCTGATATCCTGTTCATTGAGCAATAGCGTATTTGCGTCCACCAGGTCGCCCGGATCTGCTTTACGGGTGGTGATCACCCCATCAAAAGGCGCTCTAATTACCAGGTAATTGCCTAATTGTTTATAAGACTTTGAGAGGCTTTGGGCAGCCAGGTAGGCAGCGCTGTCGGCCATCATCTGGTTGCGGGCATGTTCCATATCTGCCGGCGCTACGGTGTTGGGCGTTTTCGCAGCTAATTCGATTCGTTGCCACTTATCCAGGCTGGTCAGGTACTTTGATCGCGCAGATTGTATAGAACTTTCATATTCCTGTATTTTGGTATTTACTTCCGGGGCTTCCACAATGGCCAATATTTGTCCTTTGACAACCCTGTCGCCAATATCTACTTTCATATCCTTTACAAAACCCTGCACTTTGGCGTATAAACCCGCATTCAGATATGGAAGAAGCTCAGCGGGAAATTCAGCGCTTTTTTGAACGCTGGATGCATGTAAAATAAAAACCGGCAGGGTATCCCGGGTTGTTGCTACACTGTTATCGCTTTGCATATTATTATTGCCGGATGTACAGGCGCTTAAAATTGTAAGGCCGATATAGCTTATGATGATAAATGATCGCATAATCATGATTCGTTTTTATGTGATAACTGATAATAGCTGCTTTCAGGATCATAGGGATCCAGCGAAGCAGGCCGGTATTTTCTTCGCCCTTCCAAAAGGTAATAAACGTAAGGTAAAAAGAACAGGACGCTGATAAGTGAAAAAATCAATCCTCCGATAACCGCAATGCCTAAAGGTGCAGTCTGGTCACCACTTTCTCCCAAGCCGATTGCCATAGGTATCATCCCTGCTATCATAGCAATGCTGGTCATAAGTATAGGGCGCAACCTGGATGCGGCAGCCTGTAAGTATGCTCCCTTTTCAGCATTTTTCCTGTTGATCTCGGCAATAGTCAGGAACAAGACTGCGTTGGCAATGGCAACGCCTACGGCCATGATCATACCCATATACGACTGAATATTTAATGTTTTTCCGGTGATTAATAGCAACAGCAACGAACCGGAAACCACTGCCGGAATTATGGATAAAGTAGCCAGCGCTACCCTGAATGATTTGAAATAAACAGCAATAATGAGCAATATCACAATGATGGCGATTATCAACCCGGTTTGCAGATTGTTCAGAGTATCCGAAAGCAGTTCCGGCTGTCCGCGTAACATAACTTTTGTATTGCCAGGCAGGTTTTTCATACCGGCAATAATCTTCTGTACTTTTTTAAAAACCCCACCCATGTCTTCGCCACTTATATTAGCCGTAATGGTAATGTAGCGCTGCTGGTTCAAACGGTCATATTCACCGGGAAGATTGGTTTTTTGCCAACTGGCAACCTGCCCTAAATAGACAGGATCATCCGGATTGGTATTTACCGGTATCTGTTCCATTTTTGAGGGGCTGTTCATCGTATATTGGGGATATTGAACCTGCACCTGGTAAGCAGTGCCTGTACTTTTATCTAACCAGTAAACCGGCGCTGTAAAACGGCTTGAAGTAGTGGCGGCGATGGTAGATTGTGCAATCTGCGCCGCAGTAAGACCCAATTGCCCGGCTTTTACCCGGTCAATATTTAGTTGTATAGCCGGATAATGCAAAGGCGTGGCAATCTGCAAATCGCGTAATGAACTTACGGCAGAAAGTTTTTTTACCAACGTATTTGCCACAGACTCTCCCTGTTGCAAATTGCGGTTCAATACAGCTATCTCAATAGGGTTGCTGGTTCCAAGGTCTAACACCTGCTCTACCAGGTCTCCCGGTTCAAAAGAAATGGTAGCGCCGGGAAGATCTTGTTTAACCTTTGCGCGCATTTTTTCCTGGAAATCGCTGATGGCTACTCCGCCGGGTTTCAGTTTGATTTTAAGTACCGATTCATTGGGCCCACCCGTCCATATATAGATCAGGTCAATAGGATAGCTGGAGGGTTGTGTACCCATAAAGGCGGAGGTGATCGCTACATTTTGTTTGCCGGCTATCGTATCCGTAATGGCTAACAACTTCCTGGTGGCATCCTCGGTACGTTCCAGCCTTGTACCAACGGGCATGCGGAGCCGCACCTGAGTTTGCCCTGTATCTACTTTGGGAAATAACTCCGTTCCAATAACATTGAAGAGCCCAAAAAACAACAGCAATGAGCAAATAATATATATTCCCGATATCCATTTCATTTTCCCGGAAAGGCGTTCACCGTTTAAATGGTACTTTTCTTTCCACCTGTTAAACCGGGAAGTTTCCTGTTGGGGTGTTTTTGTTTTTAGCATCCAGTTAGCTACTACCGGAACAAAAGTCTGAGACAGAAAAAAGGAAGCGATCATAGAAAAACCGACCGCCAATGAAAGGGGAAGGAACATAGATCTTGTTATACCATTCATAAAAAATGAAGGCACAAATACTGCCAGGATACTCAGTAATATCAGCAATTCAGGCCAGGATATTTCTTTGCAGGCATCAATAATGGCCAATGATTTTATTTTACCCATTTCCTGGTGCCGGTGGATATTTTCAATAGTTACCGTAGCCTGATCTACCAAAATACCTACCGATAAAGCCAGTCCGCCCAGGGTCATGATATTCAGTGTTTGCCCGGTGAGATACAACACGGTGGCCGCCGCTAATAATGCCAGCGGAATAGTGAACACTACAATGAGGGCGCTGCGCAGATCACCTAAAAAAAGTAACACCATCAGCCCGGTGAGCAGGGCGCCTAAGCCGCCTTCAAACAAAAGGCTTCTCAATGAATTAATTACGTAACCGGATTGGTCAAACTGGTAGGACACTTTAATATCAGAAGGGATGGACGCCTGCATATCCGGCAAAGCTGCCTTTACACGCTGCACCACATTCCAGGTAGAAGCAGTAGAGCGCTTGGTAACCGGAATAAACACCGACCTCTTTCCATTGATCAGGGCGTAGCTGGAAGTTATATCCGATCCCATGCTTACTGTTGCGAGATCTTTTATATAAATACTTGGCCCCGATCCTAATGTCAGTGGCGTATTGGCGATATTCTGAATATTTTCTACCACGCTGTTTTGCGGAACAATGTAAGTGCTGTCACCAATGCGAACATTACCTGAAGGAACGATCTTATCAGTATTGATCAATGCCTGCACCACTCTGTCGGGGGATAAATTGTATTTACGGATCTGATCCGGATTGATATCCACGATCATTGTTTTCTGGTTCCCGCCAAAGGGTGGTGGTGCTGAAACGCCCGGCAGGGTCGAAAACATCGGGCGAACACGAAATAAAGCCAGGTCCTGAATCTCACCCAATGACCGGGTATTGGAAGTGAAAACCAATTCCCCCACCGGCACACTTCCTGCATCAAAACGAGTAATAAAAGGAGGCACTGTTCCCGGTGGCATAAAAGCACGGGCCCGGTTTACATAACCCACCACTTCCGCCATAGCCTGGCTCATGTCCGTTCCTTCCTGAAAGGTGATTTTAATAACACAATTTCCCTGAATAGATCGGGAGTCAACCGATTTTACACCGGTAACATACAAAAAATGATATTCATAATAGGAGGATACAAAGCCTTCCATTTGCTGGGGAGATAAGCCGCCATAAGGTTGTGCAACATAAATGGTAGGCACGCCCATACTGGGAAAAATATCAATCTTGGTATTTTTTATTGCCAGAAAAGAGAATAAGCCAATAGCCAGCACGGTCACAATAATAATGATTGGATTCCTTAAAGCTGATGAGATCATTTTCATGGCTAATGCTTATAATTTATAATTGATTTGTAAATAGGGAAAGGTCACCTTCTGCTATCGCCAGGTTAAGTAATGCCTGCCAGGCTTGTATATAGCTGCTGTACATTTCCACCTCCGCATTCAACAAGTCATATTGCCCTTGTGCCAACCGGGTATAATCAATAAGCCCCGCTTTATAATTAGCCTCCAGGCTCTGATAGGCCAACTGCGCCGCTTTCAGTTTTTCCGGTGCCTGCATGGCGATCTGAATATTTTGCCGCAAGGCTACAGTAGCCGATCGAAGTTGTGCGGAAAGGTCTAAAGTTGTTTGTTTCAATAATTGTTCATCGGCATTCAACAAATAATTGTATTGTTGCTTTTGAATCTTCCATCGTGCAAAATCCAGGATCGGAAAACTCAGTTGAACACCTAAGCCAAAATTGTTATGCGATAAGTTCCAGCCTTGTGTTGATTTTATCGTACCATCATATCCAATACCTGAGCCCCTGCTGTAAGCCGTTCCCCAAAAATCCAATCGCGGCATCCATGAAAGTTTTACTTCTTTTAGCGCTGATGCCGAAGCCTGCCTTTGCGCATCATAAAACTGATAGACAGGATGCCGGCTCAGATTATTGGTTGTATCATATAATGCCGGTAATTTTTTCAACAAAAGAGTATCGGTAAGGATGAGATTATTATCGCCATTATTTAGTTGCAAGGCGGTTTGTTGCTCTAAAGCAATTTGTTGTTGCTGATTCAATTTTTCGCTCTGCAGGTAATCCATTTGAGCCTGTGCCAATGCCGACTGAAATTGAACTGAATCTGTGCCAGGGCGCAATCCGGTTCTTCCCAAAGTGACCGCCTGTTGCAGATTGACACGGCTTCGGAGCACATTTTCCCTCATGCTAATCAAAGCCTTATTCAAATACAATAGTTCCAGGTAGGTATTTACGGCGGAATACTGACTAATAAACAATTGTTCCTTATACTGGCTATTTGCTACCCTGTACTGGCTTTTAGCCGTTGCTATCCGGGCAGGACGCTGGCCAAAAGTGAAAGGGTTCCATTTTATAAGCGCCGTAAGCGCCGTACCCGCTACAAGGCGGTAACTGTTATTTTTGGATACAGGGCCACTAATAGGAAGTAGTAAGCCGGGATAGCTCATGCCGGTAATGTTATTGTCGGTTGCATAACCTGCCTGGTAACCGGCAGTAAGGTCGGGTACTAACGTATTTTGGGAGAGTTTTACCTGCTGCGCACGGGCATTAATTTGTTCGCGATAAGATTGAAGTTGGGGTAAATTTTGCTTTACAGAGTTTAGCACGGAATCAATGGATATTACCCCTTTTTGCTGTGCATATAAATTAACTGGCGTGGAGGCTCCTATTATCAGTAAACACCCAAAATATAATAATGCAAACAATCTTTTCATAATAGTCGAAAATATGATCCATATATGTGTAACATCGGCAAAGTAAACACAATGAAACGCTATGAGCATTGTATATTTGAAAATAGTATGGTATCAGATTTACAGGCTTCGGAATGCCTGTGGAGTATGCCTGGTATTTTTTTTGAAATATTTTACAAAGTGGGAGGGGTCATTAAATTCCAGCAAGTAGGATATTTCAGCAACAGTTTTATCCGTGTATAATAGCAATCGCCGGGCTTCACTGATAATAAATTCTGCCAGCACTTCTGATGCTGATTGATCCATCGCTTTACGGCAAGCCATATTCAGGTTTTGCGGGGAAGTATTCAATTGTTGAGCATAAAAATTAACCCTGTTGCGAATGGCATTATCTTCATGTAGTAAATCAAGAAAGGAATGAAATAAGCCCATCCGTGTTTCTCCTTTTTTCATTACCGGTTTGGCTACTTCCAACACTTTTGCCAAAAGCGATTTTAGCAGCCCTTCGATAATATGAAATGAATTTTCCGATTCCGTTTTATTTTCTTCGGTAAGCAGTTCAAATAAAGTTTGAATAGTCCTGTTGGTTTCAAATCTTAAACTATTTTGGCTGCTGAGTTTTTCAAAAAGAGATTTCAATTCATTATCCAGGCTTTTTTGAATGAATAATTTCTTAATAATTACAACAAAGCCATCAGGTTCTGTATTCAGTTCCCAATAATGAACCTGTTCCTTCCTGATGAAAAACATGATCGGCGGTTCAATAGGATATTTGCGGGAATCTATATAGTGATAGCCGCTTCCTTTGGACAGGTAAATGATTTCAAAATAGTTATTGTGTTTATGCGGCGTAGTTTTTCTTATTTCCTTTTTAAAGGGAGTAATTTTTATAAGCCTGTCTGTTTCACTTTTGTCTTTTATTTGAAGTTTGGAAGGCATTTCAATGGGCTCTAAGTTTTTAAAGCTACAAAAAATAAAACTGTAAAATGTGTCAAAAGCAGAATTGTGGCTGACGGTTACCTACTTTATTCATATTGGTTACTTTATAGGTTTCGAGTTTATCATTATAATAAGGGCTGCTTCTTATAAGATTCCCATTGGTTAAGTCGGAAGTTGTATTGTGATAATTGAGCGCTGCCATTTATCAAAACTAAAAATCCCGTGGAGCCTCTTACACTTATTTCGCCCTGGCCATTTACAGCCACTGATGGAAGATTCTTTAGAACATCAATAGCAGAGCCACCTTTAGCAGATTCGAACTGGCTTGCGCGGTAAGATTGTTTATCTATTTTATTTAATGTATTCAGTTTAATTGTGCTTACCGACACTTCTTTCCACAATTTAGCTCCCGGAACAATTTCTATTTTTCCAATATTTAGGTTTTGTCCTGCATTTAAAATAAAAGAAGGTGTTTGTTTTGTTTCGTAACCGATAAACTGGATTTTTAAAAAATAATTTCCCGCTTTTATTTTTTCAATTTTGAAATTCCCTTTTGAATCTGAAAGCACACCGGTAATTAGTGAATTATCAGTGGCATTAAGCAGGGATACGCTCGCATATTCCAAAGGCTCCTTTGCAGCATTCCCTAATACTTCGCCTTCAACCGAACTGTTTTGTGCGAAAGAATTCATTGCCAAAAAGATTAAACCAATGCCCAAAAATAACTTCATAGATTGAATTTTATGTAACAAAAATAGTTCAAAAAAAATGGTAAGAAAAACATTTTGTAAGGGTTCTCCTGCTATACTTTTTTGTTCGCAAGTATCTCCTCATGTAGTAAACAAACCTGCCTGAGCGGCAGCCAGGGAAATAATCGAGATTTTTATTTTTCTGAATGAAAAAATGGAGGGAATCAGGAATGGATTTATTAACAAGCATTAGCATGACGGTTGCATCAATGCTCACGCTGGTATCATTTATAATTTACCAAGTCTTCTTCAGTTTCCAAAAACATTTTGCTGTAACAGTAATATCAACTGCTGCATTATGTGTTTCTTCAAAACCTGTCCTGAAAAGTTTATAATGCAACTCCGAAAGCCTTGGCCAATTGTTTAGGTCAGCCACGGGCGCTTTCCAATTTTTTGGTAATCCTGTCGTTTCTGTGTCGAAAAATAAGTACATGTTTTATTGAATTGCTGTGGTATTCATTCCAAAGGTAGGGGCAAAATTTTATCCCGAATACCTTACTCTAATTCCCGAACTACAACCTCGTTCCAATAAAGGGCCAGCACGGGGCTTTTCAAACCGCTGTCTGTTTATCAATTCAGCAAGGCAGCAATTTTGTTTTGCAATAATTTTTTTTCATTTTCTGATTTTGTCAGGTTGATGGCCATCTCAAAATATTTCTTCGCTTCAGTGGGATGATGCAGGCGCGAGTGTATTTCACCGAGTAAAGAGGGATAGAGATAAAAGGATTTTATTTTCTCCAGGTTGCTGATTTCTTCCATTGCCTGCAGCGCTTTGTCTGCACCGAGCGCTTCCATTATGGCAACAACTTTATTCAACTCTGCTATTGGTGACGGCGAGATGGCACATAGCCATTCATATAATTTTAAAATTTGCTCCCAGTTTGTTTTTCCAAAACTTTCCGCTGTGCAATGTTCAAAGGCAATGGCAGCTTCTATGTGGTAAGAACTGATTTCATTGCCAAATGCCGCTATGTTCATATATCGGTTTCCTTCTACAATTAAATTGAAATCCCATTTACTTCTGTCTTGCTTCGTAAGTAAAATTATTTCTCCCGCTGATGTCAAACGACTTTTATTTCTTGCCGAATGAAAACACATGAGTGCCATTAACGCATAAACCTGGGGAAGTTGTGTTTGTTTATTTTCTGTGAGCAATTTGCAAAGCAACATGGCCTCGGTAATCAAATCCTCTCTGATTAATTTTTCTGAATGAGTGGAATTGTACCCTTCGTTAAAAAGGAGATAGATAGACCTGAGTACTGCGTCTGTTCTTGATTTCAGGTCTCCTGAAGAGGGGATTTCTAATTTTATTTTTTCTTTTCTAAAAAAATCCCTGGTTCTGTAAAGGCGTTTAGAAATAGTATCCTCAGAGGTAAGAAATGTTTTTGCAATTTCAGCGGTACTGAAACCGCAAAGTGTTTTTAATATGAGCGTTATCTGACTTTCGCCTGAAATGCCGGGATTAGAACAGGCAAACATCATTCGCAACATATCATCTTTTATGGTTTCCACATTAAAAAGGTTTTCCATTGTAGCTTCCATGGAATATTCAGAAGTGAGAAGAATGCGCTCATCGCCCGAAAAATCATATTGAACAGAATATTTGTTTCTCCTGATAATATCAATAGCCTTATTTTTTGCAACACGAAACAGCCATGCGGAGGGGTTATCAGGAACACCTTTGAATTTCCATACATTGATTGCGTCCATGAAAGTTTGCTGCACTACATCCTCGGCAGTTTCCAAATTAGATGCACCGAAAATTTTAGCTAAAACAGAAACCATCTTTCCCGCTTCGTGGCGGAAAAGACGATCAGTGAGTTGGTGAAGGTTTGGTTGATTGTTCAACTACATTTTTATTTTTCTTTAAGATTATCGTCTTTCATTTTTACGAATTCCTGTTAAGTTACCTGATTATACATACATACAAAAATTGGTTAAGAAAACATCTCAACCAATTCGTACATTTCTCAGCGCACAGCCTTTACATTTTTAATTCTTTTATTTCCCGCACTTCCACACGGCCATTATCAAATTCAAGAAGCGGGCATTCTTTAGAAAGCGCAGTAGCTTCATCCAGGTTATCGGCTTTTATCATCAGATAACCACCCACATATTCTTTCCCTTCTATAAAAGGCCCGTCTGTTATTACTTTTTTGGTCCCTAAAATTTGCTTTCCGGTTGGCGCCAATGGCTGTCCGCCTACAAATTTACCTTCTTTTTGCAACCCTCCCATCCATTGCATCCATCTTTGCATGTGGGCTTGCCAGGCTTCGGGTGATTTCTGTAGTTCTGCACCATCGCCGCCTCTGAATAATAATAAGTATTCTTTCATTTTTTCTTTTTTTAAATTGTTTATTTTAATCGGATTACATTCCCGGAATCGGCATTACTTCATGCACTTCGATAGAACATGCGGCGTTCCATCCTAAATGAGGATGTCCGGCAAGCAATGCTTTTGCGTCTTTCATGTTTTCGGCCTGGAGTATAGAATAACCCGCTACTCCTTTAGTACTTGGAGAACTACCTTCGGGAGAAAGTGCCTGCCCGTTTGTAAGTGGCGAACCCATGTCAATAAGTTTGTCCTCACATTTCCGGGACCAAACCATCCAGGCTTTCATTCCCTCTGCCTGCTGTTCAGGAGTCATGTTTGAGGTTTCCATTTGTGCGTCGTTTGGCGCATGATAGATTACAATGTATTTTTTCATTTTGATTTATTTTAGGTTAAAAATTTATTTCGATTAATTATAACTCATGGCTTCTTTGGTAAGAAATTTTTTCAGAAAACCTATTTGCCCAATGCTGTAAGATTCGTGTTGCACAAGAAAGGCAATTGTTCCACCAATCGTAAAATCTCCGGTAGGGTTTTTAAAAGGGGCTTCTGCAGAAAGTTGTTCCTCTGAAACGGAAGCAAGGGCATCGTTTATTAAACTGCTCGCCGTTTTCCAGTTATCTTTAATTTTTTCTACGCTGTCAAATTGCATGGACTCATCAAAAGGCTTAAAGTTTTCAAACATCCCCTTATACGGATTGTTGGCCGGTTTACCCAACAATGCAGCACTATTGTAACGGGACCAAACGGTATGCGTCGCCAGCCAGTTTAATGGATTGTTGTGACCACTGATGCGTTCTTTTGCCTGCTCATCCGAAACACCTTCAAGTGCGTTAATAAATAATCTTTCATTCAGTTTTAGAATGATTTCGGAATGGTGGAATGATTTTTTCATTTCTTCTTTATTTGATTAAGTGAATTTATATGTTAATGACGAATGAGATTAGAGAATTTGGACAACTGGCAAAAATTATTTTTGCGGTGTTGATTTTTATGCTAATAGCTCATGCCGCGTAGCATCATCAATAATTTAAAAGGAAATAAAATATAGTTTGCCCCGATTATGAAATATATACTTTCGGTTCTAATATTAATATAATCTTTTTTTGCGAATTGGCAAAAGAGAGGCTTGTGTCATTGAAGGGATATAAGAGAATTGCAAAGAGGTTGAACTCATTTTTATTTCTGTATTTTATTTTTGCAGTAAACGAAGAAATAATCCAGATTTTTATTTTATTCAGAAGAATGGAAAAGAATAGGAAGATAGAATTATTGTAGGCACAGACGAGACGCTTGCTCTAATCTGAAGATGATTCTTTTTCAGCTTTTGTCAAAGACTGATTAAAGAGTTCTTCATCTAACGGTGATAATAAAATATTCTTCCCGGATTTTAGTTGGATTAGTACCATATTATTTTTAAAACCTTTTGAATAGGATGTAACCTTTCCCCAATTTTTGATCAGGAAGTCACCCCGGTAGGAAAAACCCCCTGCTATTCCAAATACCCTGAAAGCTTTATTCAAATCGTTCTTACATAAAAACTTTACTGATTCAATTTCAGATAAATTATACTCTTTTCTAAGGATTATGCTTTGTATAATTAACTTTCCGTTGTCTATTATATATTTAGTTGGTTTTACTAAAAATGCCACTGTATAAATACATAAGATAAATACTATCACAACATAAACGATCCACGGAGTACTCTTATAAATAAAGGTCATGGATAAAAGGCCAAATGTAATTATTGAAAAAATTATAGTAATAATTTTACAAGTCTTATCAATATAAATAGTAAAATTCATCTCAGGTTAATTTTATGTACGACATAACCATTAATTGACTTGCCACTAAGCCTTTGGTAAAAATATACCTATTTGTATTAGTGAATAAAGCTTTACCTGGTGACCTTTATTGATGAAAAAATATACAAATCGGTTGATTTTTGTAGATACGCGTCACTACTTTTAGCTTCTGAGGATCAGGGGTTAGCTTTTCAACCATCTGTCAAACCAATCGAAGGCATCCGCCTGCATTGCCTTATCAAATTTATGGGGGCCGGGATAAAAAGAGCATTTATAACGATCTTCTGAACCAGCCTTCTTATAAACTTCATTTAAAATTTTGTCTGCATATCGCATCTCTTCAGGTGTATAAAGATCATCATCTTCATTATTTAAAACCAGGGTAGGAAGCGGTGTACGCAATCCGAGAATTTCAGGAAAATCTAACTCATTGGGCAGCAGAGGAACAAAGGTCATCCAGGTATGGGTAAAAGATTTATTTAATAAAAAATCTCTCCAGGTAGTCATAAATCCTACGCAAACTGCGCACTTTATTCTTTCATCCAGCCCACCCATAAATACTGTGCGCATACCACCGCCTGAAAGTCCTCCACATCCTACACGGGTTGCATCCACATCTGCACGGGCACAAAGTATATCCAGTGCTTTCCTGTCTTCAGCGAAAAATACCCCTGGCCAGGTTGTACCTGCGCTGAATAATGATTTAGCCATTATGTGCTCATGTTGAGCGGCCCAATCATTATATGCCAGGATATTTTTTGGATTTTCAGGATCTGCATCATTAAGCCCTTGCCTGATACTAACAGGTACATCCTGTAACATAACTCTCCGGCTGGCAAACGGAAATGCATCAGAAACCAAAACCACATATCCCCGTTTCGCTATTTCATTGGCCCACGCCATGTTTTCATAAGATTCCTGTTGATGAGCTACTATTAAAGGATGCCTGTCGTCTGCAGTTCTCGTAATCTTTCGTTTGCCAAAGTATTTATTGCCTCCGTGATCATGAAAGGCCAGGATACCCGGCAGACGGCCTTTTACATTTTCCGGTTTCAATAGTATTGCTTCGGTAGCACGTCCATAAGGTAATTGCCAGCTCAACTCCTCTATATGTAAGCCATCATACGAATACTGCTTTTTGGTAGTAACTTCAGGCATACCTCCAATATCCGGTATGGCTAATCTTTCAACAAGCCTTTTACGGGCAGCCTTCCTCCACAGTCCCACGTCCGTCCACTCTTTTCTTCGGAATGAAAGTGATGGTAATTTATTTTCAGTTAGTTCGCTTGCCCATTTACCATATATCCTAATCATGCTGATATTGGGATCATTCATACTTTTATGTTCCATAATATCTCCGGTATTTTTATCAGGAAAAGTAATGGAAGTATTACTTGAAGTTGTAAACCCCTGCAAACCTCCGTGTGCAGCGCCAAGTAAAGAAAGGCCTGAAAGTTTTATGAAATCTCTGCGGCTTTTCTTCATAAATTCCTGAATTATTATTGAGAAATTGAAGATAATTTATTTCACTATACAAAAAAAATTCACGATTGGCAATATTTATTATGCTAAATGCTGCCTTTCAGGCACGTTCAATAATGTAAGATTAATTGAATAGTATTTTGGAATGAATGGCAATAGGTTTCAGTAAACAAACACCCGCCTGCCCGCCCTGATGACATCGGTCGGACGGGAATGACACATTCGGGCAGGAATAATCCGATTTTTATTTTTCCTGTTGAAAAGAATGGAAGGGATTGGGAGATGGAATTAGTGTGTGTGGTCAAAACCAGGTCATTGAACAAGACAATATTGCGTTATAAATTGGTATTACTTCCTTTTTTATTGATTCCCGAAAGATATACTTTATATAATTGCTCTAACTCTTCAGTCCCCACCTTGTTACTATGCACTATCACGCGGTAGTGAAGATGCCATCCATTTTGAGGAAGTCTAATCGGCGTACGCCCCGGAAACACTGCGTTCTGCATACTCTTTTCGCTACGTAATATCCATTTCTGAGTAGAGCCACTTTTAGGTGCTCCACAAAATAGTGCCACACCTGAAAGAGGCTGGTCTGCTCCGTCGAAGGAGCCTTCAAAATCCATCCATGGGCCTGCCGTTACAGCCGTGAGTTCCGGCTTTACGGTGCGGTTACCTGAAACAAACTGAATGTCAGGCGGAAGCTTCAGTCGTAAACAAAATCCGCCATACCCTTTGGCATCGTCAGCTCCACCGAACTGTAGATTATTTCGCAGCGGCTTGATCGTTATATCAAAGTCAATGATCCTGTATGTACCTGAAGAACTAAACACTGTTATCTTCGTATTCTCCCGGGCAATAGCCTCCTGATGATCTCCAGCCGGTTTATATTCCCATGTCAATTTTGCATTAATGGTTACGCTTGTGTCACTATGTTTTGTACGGAGCTTTATCGGTTGCCACGATATGTGTTCCGACATCCATCCATCGGCTACCTTTTCTCCATTTAACCAGATCTGGTGCCATGCCCAAAAAATACCACGATGATAAGGGTGGTCAGCCGGACTATTTTCAGTTAAAATATTTCCCTTCAGGGTAAATAGCGGATGCACATATCCGGCCCGTTCATATTTACCGTTCACAGTTTTGGGTTGGAACTGGTAGAAAAGCACATGCCTCCCATCCTCAAATACCCACACCCCTCCGTTAACCGACTTAGTAGTCAGAGTTTGACCGTAGGTATGCGTCCCGCCAAAAAACAGTACCATTAATAGTATCGGTAGCGATTTGATTTGCATAAATCTATATAAAGGCCTCAATATCGCAAGCTACTTGATAAAATAAGCCTCAGTTCCGCACATAGTGTGGAAAAGAGGCTCATGGTAATTTCACCCAAATGAGTGAAATTACCGTTACAAAATTAGAAGTATGCAAGTTCAAGTAAAAAAATCATT
>DASSHD010000244.1:0-5683 GCA_035693085.1 Hanamia sp.
TTTTAATCTAAAAAAGGATCCGTGGGATGTATATGATTACCTTTCAGATACTGCTACAAGGTACCATTTGAATTGTATTTTATTTTTTTTAGTGGGCGACAATTCAGATAAAGACAGAAATTTGGATTATAAAAATCCACAAATGAAAAGTCTTTTAAAAAAGGCAATGCGCTTTTGCGAAATAGGGCTGCATCCTTCCTTTCTTTCCAATGCCTTTCCTTATAAATTTGCCATCGAAAAAAAAAGGCTGGAAAAGATATCCGAAATACAAATCACTAAAAGCAGGCAACACTTTTTAAAATTTACCATGCCCAATACCTACATTCATCTCATTTCAGCAGGAATCACAGAAGATTATTCAATGGGGTTTCCTGAAATGCCAGGATTCAGGGCGGGCACAAGCCACCCGTTTTATTTCTTTGATCTAAAAAATGAACAATCAACACAGCTTACTTTATTCCCTGTAACCTGCATGAATGTTACTTTTATGAATTATTTACAAATGTCCCCCGAAGATACTTTGCAAAACATGTTGAAATTAGCCACAGAAGTTAAAAAAGTAAATGGCACTTTTATAAGCATCTGGCACAATGATTCTCTTTTTAAAGAATCTTCCACAAAAAACTGGCATTGGGTACATGATGAAGTGGCTGCGTGGCTTGGAAAAGAAATTCCGGAATAAATGATTAAAACCAAACAAATTGATCAACAAAATAATTGACCAGTATCTATTAAAGAAATTCATAAATGCAAATACTTTTTACCGTAACGAACGATCTTACTTATGATCAGAGAATGACGCGAATTTGCAAAAGTCTTTCTGACGCGGGATACAAAGTATATCTCATCGGAGTAAAAAGAAAAAAATCCATTCCCGTCATTGAAAAAGGATACGGACAAAAAAGGATTCCGGTCTTTTTTGAATCTAAATTGTGGTTTTACATTGAATATAATATCCGGTTATTTTTTTTCTTATTGTTCAAAAAGGCCGACATTATTTGTTGCATTGACTTAGATACAATGCTGCCTGTATATTTTACTTCAATTATCAGGAAAAAAATAAAAGTATATGATGCACATGAATATTTTTCACAACAAAAGGAAATACTTAGAAGGCCCACAATCTATAAAGTGTGGCATTTTATAGAAAGCCATTTTGTACCACAATTCAAAAATGGATATACTGTTTGCGGAAGTATAGCATCAGAGTTTTTAAAACTATACAATGTAGATTATTCTATTATAATGAATGCACCCCTTTTAAAGCCTTTGCCGCAACAAGTAGGACAACAAGAAAGAATTATTATTTACCAGGGCGCCGTAAATGAAGCCCGGGGATTTGAATTTTTAATACCCGCTATGAAAGTTATTAATGCTACTTTAGTTATTTATGGAGATGGCAATTTCATGAATGAAGTAAAAGCGCTTATTGAAGAAAATAAAGTTCAGGATAAAGTAATTTTAAAAGGTATGGTGCCCCCTGATGAATTAAACAAAAAAACATCTGATGCTTATATAGGCGTTAGTCTTGTAGAACATTTCGGACTGAATCAATATTATACTTTGGGGAATAAATTTTTCGATTATATGCATCATGCTATTCCCCAGGTAACCGCAAACATCCCTGAGTATAAAAAAATTAATGATGAATTTGAAATTGCTTTATTAATAAATGATTTATCAATTCACTCTGTTTTAAAATCAATAAATCAGCTATTAGATGATGAAAAGCTCCATTTTAGATTACAACAAAATTGTTTAAAAGCCCGGGAAGTTTATAACTGGCAAAATGAAGAAAAAAAATTAATCAGTTTTTATAACCAGTTCGACAAAAAAACAAAGTAATTATTTAATCAGTAAACAAACAAAAAACCGGTATTCCTATTTACTAATAAACCAATTAACCAATTAACCCATATCATCTCCATATCGTTTGCTTCGATGTCCCCTACCCGCCTGACTATGGTGGAGCGATTGATCTTTTTTATAAAATAAAAGCGTTGCATCAGATAGGTGTAAAAATTCATTTACATTGTTTTGAATATGGGCGCGGCAGGCAGGAAGAATTGAATCAATATTGTGAAGAAGTTCTTTATTATCAAAGAGAAAATTTAACTGCCGGAATTCCTTTGCGTTTACCCTACATCGTTAGTTCGAGGATAAATCCACAATTGATAAAAAACATTTTAAAAGATAATTATCCTGTTTTGCTCGAAGGGATTCATTGTACCTGGTATTTATATCATGGTGATCTCAGCAACCGGAAAGTGTGCGTACGATTGCATAATGTAGAATATCAATACTATCACCGGTTGGCAAAATCAACCAATAATTTTTACAAAAAAATATATTATAATTTAGAAAGCAGATTACTGAAAAAGTATGAAGCCATAATTGCCAGGAAAGCAAATTTCCTTGCTCTGAATGAGAATGATAAATTTATTTATCAAAAAATATTTTCTGCAAAGAATATCGAATTTCTTCCTGCTTTTCTACCAGCCACAGAAGTGAAATCGCTAACAGGCAAAGGAAGTTATTGTCTCTATCATGGAAATTTATCCGTACCGGAAAATGAAAAAGCAGTGCTATGGCTTTTAAAAAATGTTTTTAGTGAACTGGATTTACCTTTTATAATAGCCGGAAAAAATTCATCTGCTTCTTTAATAAACGAAACTTCCAAAAATAAAAATGTGCAATTAATTAATAATCCTGCTGCGGATAAAATGGAAGAATTGATAAAAAACGCTCAGATTCATTTATTACCTTCTTTTAATACAACAGGAATAAAAATTAAATTATTAATCGCATTATTCAGCGGAAGATTCATAGTAGCTAATGCTGCTACTATAAAAGGAACAGGCCTTGAAAGCCTTTGCTGTAAGGCTGAAACATCATCAGATTATATTACCGCAATTAAAGAATTATTTGAAATTCCATTTGCAGAAAGTGAGATCGCCAAAAGAAAAGCGATTTTAAATAACCTATACGATAATGACAAAAATGCCCATCAACTTATGAAGTGGCTATAGAAGCGTTATCCCAAACCTTTCCTCTTTCAGTCTTAATTGTCCTGGCCGGGAATTTATTGATTACCATATAATCGTGCGTAGCCATAATCACTGCAGTACCATAATCGCGGCTAATATTAAAAAGCAAGTGCATGATTTCATCAGAAGTTTCAGGATCGAGATTCCCGGTAGGCTCATCTGCTAAAATAAGTTTGGGAGAATTAAGGATTGCTCGTGCTATATCCATACGTTGTTGTTCACCACCGCTTAACTCGAAAGGCATTTTAAATCCTTTTGTTTTTAATCCTACTTTATCCAATACATCGGAAATTTTTTCATCCATTAATTTGTCATCCTTCCATCCTGTCGCTCTTAAAACAAATTTGAGATTGTCATTTACGCTCCTGTCAGTAAGTAATTGAAAATCCTGGAAAACCACTCCGAGATTTCTGCGCAGATAGGGTATATTCCTCCAATTCAATGTACGTAGATCATATCCCACTACTGTACCCTCTCCTTCTGTTAAATCCAGGTCACCATACAATGTTTTTAGCAAACTTGATTTTCCTGTGCCTGTTTTCCCAACAAGATAAACAAATTCACTCCGATCTACTTCGATGTTTACATCAGAAAGAATAAGAGAACCTCCCTGGTATATATTAGCGCCTTTTAATTCTACAATGACTTCCGGCATATTTGACACAATTAGTTATAATCAGAATTTTAAGGGCGTAAAGTTAGTTCTATAATTATATTTTTTCTAAAAGAAATATTATACATCTGTTAAAAAATATATTTCTAAAATGAAGCAGCCTTTTATATTTGAGAAATATGCACCGGATTGTGAAAAATCCCGGCAAACAAACAAATAATCTGAATTAATATTTTCTATAAAAAATTATTAAACTAAAAAAATAGTTGTTAAACTAAAATATTAGTTTTACATTTGCTTTCAGAAAAATAAAAATGATAAAAATGAAGACATTAACAAAAGCCGAAGAAGAAATAATGCAGGTGCTTTGGAAACTGGGGGGCGGCTTCTTAAAAGACATCACCAATGGAATGCCCAATCCCAAACCGCATCAGAATACTGTAGCTACTATCTTAAAAATTTTAGTGGAAAAAGAATTTGTAGGCATTGAAGTATTTGGAAGAATGCACCGCTACTACCCTCTTGTAGAAAAAGATGTTTATTCAAAAGGAAGGGTAAAATCTTTGGTGAAAAAATATTATGAAGGATCTTTTAGCAACATTGTTTCTTCAATGGTGAAGGAAAATAATTTAAGTGTAGAAGAGCTGGAATTGCTTGTGAAACAATTGAAGAAATCCAAATAAGTCTGACGGTCTCCGTCTGACTTATGTGCAAGATTAATAATCTGCAATCAGACAACGGCCGTCAGATTGTAGAACTGTCAAATTGATCCACAACCCCAGGTCAGACGGAGATCGTCAGACCTGGTTAAAAACATTTTTTATGATAACAATTGCCTGGTATTTGTTGAAAGTAATTATCTGTTCCGGCATTTTATGCGGATATTATTTTTTAGCATTGCGAAATAAAGCTTTCCACAGATGGAACAGGTTTTATATTCTTGCTGCCATCGTAATTTCCTTATTGGTTCCGATAATGAAGATCAATATTTTTCAAAACGGAGAAGATAAAGGAACGGTAGTACAAATGCTACAAACAATTAGCTATGGCGATGAAGCGGTAATTGAATACGGCAGGAACAATGGCTTTCAAATCACCACTCAAAACCTTGTTGAAAGCACTTACCTGTTGATTTCCGCTATTTTCCTTTTTATCTTTTTTCTATCACTATTTAAAATAGCAAGACTTAAGAAAAAATATCCGGAAACAAAAATTGAAGACATCAGCTTTATCAATACCAATGCCAGGGGAACACCTTTTTCATTTCTCAAATCTATCTTTTGGAACAACGCGATTGATCTCCATTCCCGACCGGGACAACAAATTTTTAATCACGAGATCGCACATATAAAAGAGAAACATTCTTACGATAAAATTTTCATGAATATCGTTTTGATATTTTTTTGGATCAATCCGTTCTTTTGGCTGATGCGCAAAGAATTGTACATGATCCATGAATTCATCGCAGATAAGGAAGCGCTTGAAGACAGTGATATCAATGCTTTTGCAGAAATGATATTACAAACCGTTTATCCCGGTCAAAATTTTTCATTCACTAATAACTTTTTTTATTCACCCTTAAAAAGAAGAATTCTCATGCTCACAAAAAATAAAAATCCGAAAGTAAGCTACATCAGCAGACTGCTGGTATTGCCGCTTGCTGCAATTGTATTTTTTGCTTTTACATTGAAAGTAAAAAATAGAAACCTCAATTTTTATGATGGAAAAACAATCACTGTAGTAATTGACGCGGGCCACGGCGGAATGGATAACGGTGCGGTTTCTACAGATGGAGTAAAAGAAAAAGATATTACGCTTGCGATTGCAAAAAAGATTGCTGGATTAAATTCAAATCCACACATAAAAATTGTGCTTTCAAGAGATAATGATCAAACTATTCCGGTAAAAGACAGGGTAGTATTTGCAAAAAATAATAAAGCAGATTTGTTTATTTCAATCCACGTAAATGCATCAACAGACGAACAATTAAACGGTTTTTCTGTTTTGATCGTTAAAAATCACA
>DASSHD010000245.1:0-2658 GCA_035693085.1 Hanamia sp.
ACCAATTCTAATGTAACATGAAAATATTTTCAATAGTAGGCGCACGCCCGCAATTTATTAAATTAGCTCCTTTATCATCAGCCCTTAGTGGTTTGCACGAAGAAATAATTGTGCATACCGGGCAACATTACGATTATGCAATGTCAGAAAAAATATTTAGCGACCTTGGAATAAGAGAGCCGGATATCCATCTGGAAATAAAATCAGGAAGCCCTACCTCCAATATTACTCAAATGATGTTAAATCTGGAAGTGGAAATGGTTAAGTATAAACCTGATTTGGTCATTGTCTTTGGCGACACTAATTCTACATTTGCAGGCGCTATGATTGCCGCAAAATTAAATTTACCTATCGTCCACATAGAAGCAGGTTTGCGCAGTTATAACAGAAGTATGCCAGAGGAAATTAATAGGATTGTTACGGATCATGTTTCATCCTATTTGTTTGCACCAACACAAACTGCAGTCAAAATCCTTAAAAATGAAGGTTTAGAAAAAAGTACATTTTTTACCGGTGATATTATGGTTGATTCTATGAAAAGCAATCTTCAGATAGCTCTCAGTAAATCAACAATTATTGCCGATTTTAAATTAAAAAATACAACTTACAATCTGCTAACGTTGCATCGCAATTATAATGTAGATGATGCAAAAATCCTGGAACATTTATTAAATCAATTAGGCGAATTGGGCGAGAAAATAATTTTTCCGGTCCATCCACGCACCAGGAAAATGCTGGCAGATTCATATTTAGTTCCTGGAAATATTCAAATGACGCCCCCCCAGGGATACCTTGACTTTATTGCTCTGGAACATTCTGCCAAAAGGATCATTACAGATTCCGGAGGTATTCAAAAAGAAGCTTACATTCTGAAAAAGCCTTGCATCACCCTGCGTACCGAAACAGAGTGGATAGAGACCGTAGAGGAAAATTGGAACTTACTTTTAAATCCATCTGATGAAAAGCTTACTTCAAAAATATCCAACTTTAAAACTCCTGAAAAGCAAAAGGATATTTTCGGAAAATGTATTACAGAAACAATGATAAAAATTATAAACTCGATCAATTAGGTTTTCCATTTTAGATTTTTGATCCTCCTTAATGAAGCATTAATATGCACACAATTCATCTGAAAAAGAAAGAAACGTAAAAAGGATTTTGTTTTAAAGCTTTTTATCATTGCTGCCACCTTGTTATTTCTTTTCAGATGATCTTTAACTTAATTTAAGCCCGGTATCGCTTAAATCGTTATATTTAATTTTTACGCCAAAAAAGAATAAATTAAACTATAAAATTTGAAAAAAAAGTGTACTTCTTTACTCGAATGTAATGAAGAAAGGGACTCTCTCTTCACTAAGAATGGATATATAATAAAAGAATGCAAAACCTGTGGGCACCGCTTTACAGAAATCAAGGACATAGATAATCACCTTGTAGAAGCATATTCGGATGATTATTTTTTTGAGGGTAAAGCCGGATACCCAAATTACCTGGAAGAAAAGGATATGTTATATAAATCGGGACTTAAGTATGCCAAGGTTGTTTCTAAATATACAAAGCCGGGTAAAGTATTGGATGTTGGATGTGCAGCCGGGTTTATTCTTAAAGCTTTTGAAAAGAAAGGGTGGGAGTGTTATGGTATTGAACCTAATGATACCATGGCTTCTTACGGAAGAAAAGAGCTAAATCTTGATATACGAACCGGCGGAATGGAAACTTTTAGTCCAGACCAGAAATTTGACCTGATAAACCTTATAGAAGTTATTGGTAGTCTTTATGATCTTGATAAGGCTATGAAGAATGTATCACAATTATGTAAACGGGGCGGATTAGTACTTGTTGAATCGTGGGATATGAAATCTTTTGCTGCCCTTTTTTTTGGCAAAAAATGGCATGAATACTGTCCGCCAAGTGTTGTTCACTGGTATTCCGACAAAACACTTACCCAGTTATTTAATTATTATGGATTTGAAATAATAGCAAAAGGGCGCCCCTCTAAAAAAATAACTTTAAAACACGGACTTGCTATTATTGCTGAAAATTCATCCCGGTCTGCTTTAAAAAAACGATTCTTTAATTTTTTACGCAAAACACTTGGTGATATTGCAATTCCATACCCTCCTGTTGATGTGAAATGGTATCTTTTTAAAAAATTATAAAATAAAATTTATCGTAAGAATTTTTTTTCAAACAAAATTTGGTTAGACCTTAAAAAAAGACTTAATGGATTCTATAAATAAACCCTTCATTAGCATCATCGCTCCCTGTTATAATGAAGAAGCTATTCTCGAACTTAATATCAATACTGTTATTAAATATATGCAAGGTAAAGAGCATAAATATTTATGGGAAATCCTGATTATTAATGATGGCAGCAAAGATTCAACCGGGAAAATAGCGGATGAACTGGCAACAAGGAATAATAATGTACGGGTAATTCATCATCCCACAAACCTCAACCTTGGCAATGCATTGCAAACGGGATTTCGGAATTCGAAAGGAGAAATAATCGTTGTACTTGATATTGATTTGAGTTATTCTGTTGATTATATTGAACAGATGACAGATAAACTTATAGAAACTAACGCAGATATTGTGATGGCATCTGCTTATATGAAAGGTGGAAAGGTTACAGCCGTACCATTTATGAGGAGTATA
>DASSHD010000246.1:0-4362 GCA_035693085.1 Hanamia sp.
AAACTTCAATCTTGCCATTGCCACGATCCTGCACGATTACATTGCAGGGAAGCATCGTGCCAATAGTATCTTCGGCAAGCAATGCCTTATGCGCAAATTGCGGATTACACGCGCCAAGAATTTTGTATTTTCTGAAATCCATATCCAGTTTCTTCTTTAAAGTGTCCTGCACATCAATTTGAGTAAGCACACCGAATCCTTCCTTCTTTAATTCGTCGGTAACTTTTTCAACTGCTGTGTCAAAATCATCATTGACTGTTTTAGAAAAATGGTAGGTCATAATTTTTTATTTTATTAATTAATTGAAAGCAAAGTTCAGTCAATATAAATGCCTGTTCGGTTACTTATGTTACACAAGGGTTTAAAAAAAACCTGTTGATATTTCACCAACAGGTTTTTGAATAAATGCATTAAGGTTCTATAATCACTTTCATTGCCTTTTCTTTACCGGCATTTCCAAACACCTCGTAGGCTTTCATGATATCAGCCAATTTGAAGTGATGGGTTATTAATTTATTGGGATCTATTTTCTCTGATAAAACCACTTTTAATAACATTGGGGTTGTATTGGTATTTACCAACCCGGTTCTTATAGTGATGTTCCTGATCCAGAGATCCTGAAGTTTCAGATCTACACTTTTACCATGCACACCCACATTGGCGATATGCCCGCCCGGGCGAACCACATTCTGACAAATATCAAAAGTAGCCGGAATTCCAACTGCTTCAATCGCTACATCAACACCGTCTTTTGTTTCAGAAAGAATTCTTTTTACAGCGTCTTCTTTTCCTGAATTAATGATATCGGTAGCGCCAAATTTCTTAGCCATTTTCAGACGGTTCTCATCCACGTCAATCATGTAAATTTTTGCAGGTGAATAGAATTGGGAAGTAAGTAAAACAGACATTCCAATTGGCCCTGCTCCAACAATGGCGATCGTATCGCCAGGTTTTACATTTCCGTTCAATACACCAATTTCATGACCTGTTGGTAATATATCACTTAACATTACTAAAGGTTCTTCATCCGATCCTTTTGGAATGTGATGCAAGCTGTTATCTGCATGCGGGATAAGCACATATTCCGCTTGCGTTCCATTAATCAAATGCCCAAGAATCCAGCCGCCATCTTCACAATGTGAATACATTTGTTTTTTGCAATATTCGCAGGTACCATCTGAAGTGATGCAGGAAATAATCACATGATCACCTTTTTTAAAACTCCTGACTCCTGAGCCCACTTCTTCAATCACGCCAACTCCTTCATGCCCAAGTGTGGTACCCGGTTTGCATGAAGGCGTTTTGCCATGCAAAATACCCAGGTCCGTTCCACAAATGGTTGTCTTAATAATTTTCACCAGGGCATCAGTTGGTTTTTCAATAACTGGTTTAGGGATGTCTTTCAACGCGATTTTCCCTGGGCCGCCATACACAAGTCCTTTCATAGTTGTTTTCATGATTGATAATTTTATTTTAAAAATGTTGTTTAGGTTCGAATACGCTATAGCCCCTTCAGGCTTGTTTAGTTACCTTTACATCAGCGTTATTTTATTTCTTCCGAGTTGTACCAAACCTTCATCTTCCATTTGTTTCAGAAGCCGTGAAACCACTACTCTGGCGGTTCCCAGTTCATTCGCTATTTGCTCATGCGTTACATTCAACGTTTTGCTTTTTGCATGTTCACACTTCGTTTTTATAAAATTCAACAGGCGCTCATCCATCTTTTTAAAGGCAACAGCGTTCACTACTTCCAATAATTCTTCGAAACGTTTATTATAGAGCATAAAAATATAATCCAGCCATTGTGGAAATTCTTTTAAAAAAAATGAAACTTTTTCTGTTGGTAAAAAAAGTATTTCTGTATCCTCTTCTGCTATCACTTTTACTTTGCTTAACTCATGATGCATGCCTCCGAGGAAGGACATGATGCAACTTTCGCCAGCTTTTAAATAATACAATAAAATCTCTTTGCCTTCTTCATCGGTTCTCATCACTTTTGCAATTCCTTTAATGACTATTGGGATAGCACGTATGTTGGCGTTATCGTTTAAAATAATTTCTCCGGCCGGATAGTTTTTCTGAATGCTATGTTCATACAACTTTTCTATAAGTTCAGGCGAAGACTGAAAGGGCATGATGTTATTTAGTGATTCCATGATTATTTCAAAGCTAAAGACCTTTTTGCCATTAAACACTCACTGCAATCACATAAAAAACTGATATTAATCATGTAAGCGATTACCAAAAATTGTTTTCGATTTTTTCTTAAATTAAAACCAGAAGTAATAAAAATTCCTGCGGTCTGAATTCGGTGCAGACCACTATCACTCACTGTAGCGGTCAGTACGTCTTGCTTCAGACCGCCCGGAAGACTAAAATGGGAATCGCAAGAATTTGTTCGTTTACCGTATGTCAATCTCTTTTGGGTTTTAAAAAGAACGATTTTGTCGCTTCTTCGGATATTTAGTTTTTAGCCTTAAAAAGCAATGGATAAAAAAAATCAACTTTTTTTTCTTTTTTCTGTAACCTTTTAGGGACATCTCCACTCTGACGAACGAGTTAGCTTTTAAATAAAAGGGAAATATTAAATTTTTTATTTAAGTGCCTATTAATGTAAAGATTAGTATCACTGATTTTTCTTACACTCGCAGAATCACAGAATAATCAAAAAAATAAGGATTCAGAGATTTCCTTCCCGGATGGTGCTGCCAATAAAACTGGCATAGATTATGTAAAAATGGGGTAAGATGTCTGGGAACATGTGATACTAAAATTTTCGCAATTGCCGGATAAAGATGTCAAATTCGCAATTAATGAAATATAAACTCCATTGTTTCAATATCCAAATGGTGAATTTAAAGAGTTCTTTACATTATGCTTTGCCTCGATTTGGGGAACATGTTGCACACATTAGTAATTCAAAAAGAATAAAAAAATAAACCAAACAAATAAAATCAATAAACATTAAATTATGAAACAAGCATTAAAACTATTTACCATCAGCACCTGTATGTTCGGTGCTATGTTCATTTTGAACAGTTGCAACTCAAGTGGTAATAAAACTGAATCAGCAACAACAGATACTACCTCTACTACTACGGCTCCGGCTCCGGCTCCTGACACAGCAACCGCAGCGCCGGCACCTGCAAAACTTACTGATCCCGAAATAGCTTCAGTAGCCGTCACCGCCGACCAGATTGATATTGATTATGCCGCTATTGCAAAGAAAAAATCTAAAAATAAACAGGTTTTAGAATTTGCTGCTACTATGGCAAGGGATCATGGAAAAGTGAACCAGGAAGCTGTTGCATTAGCTAAAAAATTGGGTGTTACACCACAAGACAATCCAATTACACAATCATTACTTGCTCAAGCTGCTACGACTAAAGATATGCTCAATTCAAAATCGGGTTCTGATTTTGATACAGCTTATATCAATAATGAAGTAGCTTATCACAAGGCTGCTATAGGAGTGGTAGAAAACACATTGATACCGGATGCCACTAATCCGGAATTAAAAGCTTTACTCCAATCAGCATTACCAATCTTTAAAGGACATTTGGAACATGCTGAAAAGATTCAGGCTGCACTTTCAAAATAATATAAAAATAAAATCTTTCAGAAACAGTGCGTATTTTTTATACGCACTGTTTCTTTTAAAGGCTGTTTGAGTAAAATAAGATGAAACGAAATCTGAAAGATATTTTCTTCGTAGGCATTCAATTAATTTTGTTTGTTGCCTATCTTTTTCGAATTTCAAAAATTGATTTCACAATTCCCCGTTGGGTGCAGTTGGCGGGGATATTTTTATCTGTTATCGGCATTATTATTTCACTTGCTTCGGTTCTTACTTTAAACAAAAACCTCTCACCATTTCCAACGCCCAAACAAAACGCAGAATTGATTCAGTCAGGAATTTACAAATACATACGTCATCCTATTTATTTGGGTATTTTATTTTTCGCCCTTGGTTTTTCGATGTATTCCGAAAATACTTTGCGGCTTTTAATATTTTTTACGCTACTGATTTTATTCAGGTTTAAAGCGGGTTACGAAGAAAAATTATTGCAAGATAAATTTCCAAATTACACTACTTACAAAAAAGCGACGGGAATGTTTTTACCGGGAAGGAAATTATATTAATAACAAAATTGCCAATCTCAATTTCTTTCCTGTTCATAAAAGTAAAAAAAGGGCTGATTTGTTTGTTTACTGTGTGCCATGCAAGTTCTGTCAAAGATAGAGAAGAGAAACGAAAGTTTCATCGGCTCTCCGGTAACGCTGTACAGGCGGGGTTACCAAACCACTCTGCGCTGCTGAGACTGTAAGGGAATGGTGGTGAACGGACAGAGAAAAGCCTTT
>DASSHD010000247.1:0-11894 GCA_035693085.1 Hanamia sp.
GATGGCGATAAGCTTCATAATCTTCAGCGTTTGTTTTGATACTTTCGGCAAAGAAGGCCGATTGTAGTAATGAACTTTAAAATCCATAACTTTGTTACGTTTTAGGTTAATGAAATAGTAGTCTTCTGCGATTTATTATAGAGTTAACCTGAACTCTTCGCCGGGTCGTGGAGCAAACACTTCCCGGTTTTTTGTGCAGTTAACTTAAAAACATTTAAGGTGATGCAGGCATCACAATTATTTTATTTCCTTCTACACTAAACTTTACACCGCCCGTGGCCTCCAGTATTTTCAGCACTTGTGATACATTCACATTCTTTGAGATAGAACCCCAGAAACGCTGGTTGATGTTTCCCTCATATTCTATACTTACATTGTACCAGCGTGATATCTGACGCATGATGGCGCCTATATCTGTATTCTTATCAAACATAAATTTACCATCCTTCCAGGCCATCACTTCATCCAAATCCACATCATTCAATACTTTGATACTATTGACATTATTATTAATACGGGCCTGCTGGCCGGGTTTTAATAATTCGGAAAGGGTATTTTTGGTAATACGCACCGAGCCTTCCAATAGCGTAATTCTTTCAGCAGCTTCGTCTTCATAAGTATTCACATTAAAATGGGTTCCTAAGTCTCTGACTGTTAAATCACCATTCTGCACAACAAAAGGCATTTTCTCATTATGCACTACTTCAAAATAGGCTTCACCGGTAATCTTTACTTTTCTTTCATTACCGGTAAAAGCAGTAGGATAAGTGAGGCTCGATCCTACATTGAGCCATACCTTGCTACCATCAGACAGCACGAGACTCAACGGCCTGCTGCCTCTCGGAACATTAAGTGTATTATAACTAACCTCTTGTGTATTGCTACCGGTATATTTAATCTCCCCGTTGGATTGTTTGATAATCCTAACATTCCCCTGGAGAGCAATCGTTCCATTGCCGCTACTGTCTAATTCGATCTTTGTTCCATCAGCAAGAGTGAGTACTGCTTTATTACCGGATGGCGGCGCAATATCATTTTGCTTTGGTTGTGTGGCCGCAATTGGTTGCTGTGTATTGTGGTTAAAATATAGATAAGCCCCTGCAGTTAAAGCGACCAATACTACCGCCGCCGCAGTTAATCTGAACCATCTCATTTTTCTCACTTTTGGTTCTGTAGAAACAACCGGTGGCTGCATGATGCGGGAATATATTTCATCCCAATTTACATAAGAAAGATCCTCTGTAGGTTTATACTGATTCCAGGTATCAAGCACATAGCTTCTAAGTTCTGAATCTTCTCCTGCTTCAAGGACCCAGTCCATGAGTTCACTTTCCTCGGCAGCAGTTGCCTGTTTGGAAATGTAAACATCTAATAAATAATGAATCCTCTCTTTGGATAATGATGACATGCAGTTGTAATTTTCAATCGTATAATAGACAGATACACGACAGAAGCATTTGTACTACCCGGTGAGAAAATTATTTTTTGAAGTACCAAAACAGAATCAGAAAAGTATATGTAGAATTGAGCAAAAAAGTGCGGATATATTTAAGCGCATCGGCAAGATGGTTTTTAACCGTATTAGGCGATATGTGTAACTGCCGGGCAACATCTTCTCTGCTCTTCCCTTCCTGCTTACAAAGTTTGAAAACCAATTGTTGCTGAGGTGGGAGTTTGTGTATCGCCTGAGAAATCAGTTCGCCACTTTCATGAGCCAATACCATTTCTTCTGTAGTATTCACCGATTCTTTTGGGAGAGGCGCTACGCTTAATAATTTTTTTTCAAGAGCTATCTTCCGGTAATGATGATAAACTCTTCTGTAAACTGCAGTAAAAAAATAAGAGGATGGATTGTCAACATTCACCAAACTTTCGCGCTTATTCCAAATGTTCATGAAGACATCCTGCACAATATCTTCTGCTACATCATCTGATTGCGTCATCTTCAACGCCACGGAGTAAAAACGCTTTTTGTAGAGATCAAATAATTTTCTGAACGCCAGTTCATTCCCTGCAGCTATTTCCGTAAGCAAAGCTTTTTCATCATATAGTGAGTAGTCAGGCAAATCGAATATTTTATTTAAAAGAAAAAGTATGGTTCATCAAAGTTAGTGAAAATTCTTGCCGGGAAAATGGAAATTTTAAATATTTGCCTGCCTGCCGGTAGGCAAGGTTTTTTTACTATAAAGCGATGTCTCAAAAATTCAGGCAATGTGAATAAGGATCTACATATTTTGTAATGGAAGTTTCTAAAAATTTCAAATTGAAGATAAACCTTTCAGGGAAACGGTTTGTAAGAAAAATATTTCCTGAAGAATATCGGTATGATAAAAACGGCAGCATGGATTGTCAAAAAAATTTAGATGTTTGCTTTGAGTGCCTAAACTATTCTCAATTTCTTAATGGTTTAAGAAATTTCAAACATTAAGAAGTTAAGTTTCATTAAGAAATGATAGTTCTCAAGATTATATAAAAATGTTACAAATGGGAAAAGTTTAAAAAACACTCTTTTTAATCCTGCATTCATTCTCTTAAACGCTTTATCGGTTAGATAAGAAGAATCATTCTTTTGTCATTTTTATAAATCTTAACACAGAAAAAATATATTTTGGTACAATCGTTGGATTAATAAAAAGGAATTTAGTGCTAACATAATTTGCTAACAATAAAAAAATAAAACATGAAAAACTTAAGTTTAATGGTTATTGCTGTTGCGATAAGCATAAGTGCTTCAGCACAGACAAAAACAGAAAGCACTCCCCGGCAAATGAATAAAACCGAACACAATCATTCTAAATGGGAGGCATACATGCTGAAAGATGGAAAACTAATGTTAATGAAAGATGGTAAAGAATCTGCCGTAACACAGGATGTAAAACTTTCTGATGGTACCACTATTTCTACAGACGGGAAAGTAACCTGGAAAGATGGTAAAACTGAAACACTCAAAACTGATGAGTGGATAGGAATGAATGGAAAGATACATGAAAAGAAAGGGATGATGAGTAAGAAATGACAGAGAGTTAAATATAAAAAATCAGATTCTCTGACCTTCACTAAAGCAATATTGAATGACCCTGCAACTTCAGGGTCATTCAATTTTTTTCCCGGCTTAGTGCAAGTTTTGTAACAAAGATTCCGGGAAGTAGCCATGCTTGTACTTAATCAAGCCTCACTTTCGTTTGTCCATACCTGTTACACAACGATAATAAATAGAAAAACGATTCATTTCAGGTTTGTTTACCTATATGTGAACGTCATTGCGAGTCACATAAATCAATATAAGGATAGTAAAATGGTAAATGCGAAGAACCTGTCCGCCTCAGGCTGAGTAATCTTTGAATGAGGAGGCTGCTTCGAAAAGGGAGATTGCTTCGTCGCCATGAGGTTTATCAAAACAAAAATGATATTACCGGCTCCTCGCAATGACGGAACAAGGATCCTCGCAATGACGGAACAAGGATCCTCGCAATGACGAAATAGAGTTTCTCGCAATGACGGATAGGGTTCCCTATTCCTTAATTATAATTGTGCGAAAAAATTAGCTGCAAATATTTATTAAGCTATTTTATTGTTATTAAAGTAGAGCCATCATTTCTTTAAATATCCAAATATGCGCTCTCCATTTTTTCAAGTGCAATTCCTTTCGTTTCAAAAATATATTTGCTTACGAATAGAATCATACTCAAATTGATGATGCCATAGATAAAAAATGTAGCAGACCCGCCTAATCCTGATAACATCACGGGGAAAGTGAAAGAGGTTAGGGCATTCATTACCCAATTACCAAATATCGCAAAAGAACTGGCATGCCCTCTTATCCTGTTCGGAAATATTTCGGCTACATATACCCATAAGACAGCGCCCCACGTGCACGCAAATGCAGCTATATAAACGAAAATAGAAATGAGCACGAAATAATTATCCAGTTTACCGGTATAAAACAAGTAGCCAATAATTAACATACAAAGTCCCATCACAGTTGATCCTCCCAGCAACAGTTTCTTTCTTCCAATCCTGTCAATCATTGCAAAGGCTACTAATGTAAATACCAGGTTAACAATTCCTGTTAAAACAGTTTGAAACAACACACTTCCGCCCACATGTGTCTTCTCAAAAATGAGTGGGGCATAATAGAAAACAATATTAATACCTGTAAGCTGTGCAATGGATGCAAATACAATTCCAATGATGACTACCTTTTTGTATTTGGAAGAAAATATCTCCGCGAATTTTATTTTTCGGGTATCTGTTCTTATATCTGCTTTAATGGTTTCTACTTCAACGTCAGCTATCTTTTCTTCATAAATATTTTTGAATATTTTCCTTGCCTGATCAAATCTGTTTTTTAATATTAACCATCTCGGGCTTTCCGGCACCATTAAAATTAATATGAAAAATAATAGAGAAGGAATTACTGCCGCAGCCAGCATATAGCGCCAATGATTTTCGTTTGTCAAAAAAGAATAGTTAGCATTTGCAATGAAATAATTGGATATAAAAGCTAATAATATTCCCGTTACTATAGCTAATTGTTGTAACATTCCGAGACGCCCTCTGAATGCAGGAGGAGCTATTTCTGAAATATAAATAGGTGCCAGGGCAGAAGCCATGCCAATAGCCATTCCACCAATAAAGCGATACACAACCAACCCTGCAAAGCTGCCTGCAATCCCACTTCCTATTGCGGCTATTATAAACAATATGGCAGTAGCAGCCATCATCTTTTTACGGCCAAAATAATCAGCCAGACGTCCTGCAAAAAAAGCTCCCGGAATACAACCAATTGAAGATGCTGCAACAACAAAGCCTATTGCTGCGTCTCCCAAATTAAAATAGTTTTTCAATGAGCTTATGGTGCCTGCGATCACTGCGGTATCAAATCCAAAGAGCAGGCCTCCCAAAGCTGCTACTGATGCAATTAAAATGGTATATAATTTCATAATTTTTATTATAAACAGAGTAAAACAAATCTACCTAATAAGAACTTCAAGAAAAGACATTTCAAAATGTCCCTCTGAATTAAAGGCTGTCAACCTTTCAGATAGAGTCTTAAATTCAAAATTAACTTGTCGCAAGGTTAACAACCTTGCGACATTTTGAAATACACCCGGTAAAAGAACCTGCCCGCCGGCAAAGGCAGGGAAATATTCAGGATTCTTATTCTTTAATTCTATAAAGTCTTATAGATACTATCTACAGTTATGTTTGTAATAACTTATACAGCTATATTTTATCCTTAATAATAAAGGGACAAGATCTATACCTTCAACCTCAATCGTCTCTTTTCTAACCAACCTGTTATCAAAACAATAATTAATGCAAACACCAGCGACTTAATGATACCAGCGACTCCTGTTCTCATTACAAGTGGTAAATGAATTCCTATAATTGATATAAATATGGCATTATGAAAATAAGGAAGCAGATAACAGGTAAGCGTACTCGTACCTGCAGGCTTTATTATTTTAAACCAATTTTCTTTTCCCTTTCTGTCTATCAAAAATATTAAAATAGCAAAAGAAAGAATACTGATTGCTGCGCAAATTGTAGTCCACGATGGGGTAGCCCTTATTTTTGAAATTCCCCATAATGGCCTTGTAGAGAAACCAAAAATAAAAAGAGCAATCGCCATAACGATCAAAATAATTTCAATCTTCATTGGCTTCTCATAGAACTTTCGATACAATACCGCCGCGATCACACCAATCATGGTAATAGACGAATTAGATGCGTTACCAAGGCCTAATGAACGGATCAAATGCCAGAAAGATCCGGTAAATGCCGGCGAATCAAGCATTACAGAAGAATTAAAAAAGACAAAGAATGCAAAAAAAGCCAGCAGGATAAGTAACCTTTCGCCTCCAAATAAAGTAATAGTCGCGCAGGCAAAATAGGCCCATCCTATCAATCCTAATATTCCCCACCAATGAGGCCGCAACCAAATGATACCTTGCGGTGAATTCCCTTTATAAATAATCGCCATCAAAATCAAAATCACAATACCCAGCGATTGAAGCCATAATTTTATTTTACGTTTTTCTTTAGGATAATCGAGCCAGATGAGGAAGAAAGAGGCAGTTATCAAAATCTCCCATATAGATTGTGGCAATAATGCCTGCTTACTATAATTCTCCAGGTTCATTTGAAAAAAGCCCATCACAATTAAAGCAATGGAACGAAGGATAATATGTCCGAAAATGTGCCCACGCGATTGCCCACGGTCTATTCTGCTTTGCTGGCTGTATGGAATAGATAACCCGACAATAAATAAAAATGCAGGAAAGATAATATCAGAGAATCCCATCGCGTCAGCCTTACCCGGCGCATGTTCCAACCATTCCGGAATCCCCTTATCCGTCCATAAATCATTCACAAAAACCATCAGATACATGGTTAGGGCACGGATAACATCAATAGAACCAAGCCTTCGTGTACGCATTATAGTTAGCTTATGGATTAATTACCGAAAAAACTCTTTTGAAACAATTCGATGAAGTATTTTTATCACCTGCATTACCGGAACCTTGTCCATAGTATTCTTTCAAAAAGAGATCATTACGTGTCCAGATTGTTTGCATAATTCCCTGGAAACGTTCTTTCATTTCGGGAGTGGAACGCTGACGAAATTTATACATGTCTTCCACCTGCTCTTCACCGGCATCCGCATTTCTGAAAGGACAACTAATTACTTTTAATCCTTTCATTGCAAAATAAACGGCTGTCTGATCGGCTCTTTCATAATGCCAGTCGCAAATAATCACATCTTTCGGAATCATATCTATAGCTCTGTAAGTGTTATTCATACTGGCCTCCCACTCTCCCAGCCCGGTTGTTTTTCCATCTAAAAGACGATCTCCCCATATCCATAATTGCTTCCCGCTTTCTGCAAGATGATTATCAATTCTCCTTACTTCATCTGCAAATAATTGTGCAGGATCATGGCCACCGCAACGCGGACACTTCCTCTCTCCGATATAAAATACTTCATCCATGCCTGCATGAAATGCATTGGTTTCAAAGACATCACATATCTCATCAATCAAATCAAAAATAATTTTATGAATTCCCGGATAAAGCGGACAATAACTTTTACAATACAAATTATCTGCATTCGGCCATTCATATTTTACCGGCATTTGAACCCACGGCGTTTCATCAAACTGTGGATACACACTCAATAACTTACCAGTCCGGTTTGCCCAGGATTGATGTCCCAATAAATTGATTTGTGGGATGATCTTAATATCACCTTGCCTGCAGGCACGAACAATTTTTTTTACATCTTTTTCAGAGAGCGCAAAACTATCAATCAGTTCAAGATGGCTTTTGAATTGATAAGCATAATCAACTCTCAATACCAGCGTATTTACGTGCCGTGGAATTAATTCTTTCTTAATAAAAGTTACAAACGAATCCACTCCGGAAGGGCGTGGTGCAGCAATTTCAAAACCACGGATTGGCAACGTATCAGTGATGTGCGTCAACGTTTGAGAAGCAGAACTTTTCGCTTTATTTGTAAATAATGCCAATGTGAAAACCGTTAATACAATTAGTATTTTTTTCATAATAGTATTTCTTTTAAAAGTTTATTTCCAGATTCCCCGAATTGGTTTCGCATCTTTTGCTTTTCCGGATAATGGTAAATCATACATTGATTCCACAGTTCTCAAAACACTGTAATGATTTATGGGGCTGCTGTTGTGTCCCTGTTTTATTTTGTCGCCAACAAAAATTGTTGGAATATGATTATGTATCATGCTTCCACCATCATCTTCATCAAAAGTAACGATCAACATGCTGTTATTTTTCTTCGCCCATTCCACATAAGCGGAAAGATGATCATTCAGCCATTTGTCTCCGCGTTTGATTGCGGCTGTATCACCATCAATATCTATGTTATGCATGTCATTTCCTTCATTAGGAATCACAAAAGATACAGTTGGTAATTTATTAAAGTCAGACGGAAAACTAGTCAAGGGCTGGTTAGTTGAATCAGGCAATTCATTTTTTTGAAGCTCACTTCCCTGCCAATTCACCCAGGGCGCATGTTTACGGGCATAATCATACCCTTTTGATTCCTCATAAAAACATTCAAGCGAACCGGGTTTAGTCAGGCTTTCAGAAAAACCCGTAAAAGTATACCCATGCTGAAGTAAGGCTGCACCAAGGTTTGGCGTAGTAAAAGGCGCTACTTTATCCAGGCATCTATCTCCATCAATACCCTGCAAACTGCCTGAAAAAAGAGCGAGGTAATTAGGTTGGCTCGGGTGTGTGACTGCTTCCGAATTAGTGAAGAGCGTTCCTTCATCTGCAAGCTGATTAATATAAGGAGCATTTTCTGAACCTATTATCTGGTCGTATCCGTGGTTTTCTTCTACAACAATGATAATGTGATCCGGCTTTGGAATAGTCTTTTTAGAACTACATGATGAAAAAAATAAGATAGCAGTAAACAAACCTACCTTTACGGCAGGCAGGCAAATAACAATGAATTCAGTTTTTCTCATGATAGAATTTATTAGAGTTTAAGATATTTTATTTAGAATTTAAGATTGAGAATCATAGTAAAGTGCCGCTGCTCCAAGAACTCCGCAATTTTCAAGCGTTGATACTTCCAATCGAAATTGATTCAAAGTATTTGAATAGACATAAGTCCCGATTCGCTCCCACATTTTTTTTCAAAAAAAGAATATGATTTACTGATAGAGCCTCCAAGAATAATCAGTTCGGGGCTATAAGTATAAAGGATCATTCTTACAGCATTGCCGATATGTGTTCCTAATTCTTCCAGGATAATTATTGAAAGCGGATCACCCGATTGCGCTTTTTGAAAAACAGCTTCACCGGTAGTCTGATAAAAATTTTGAAAAAATTGTCCGCTGGCATAATACTCATAGCACTGATCCAGGTATTCAACATTCCCAAATTCGCCGGCGCCACAATTTACTCCTGCATACAATTTATCATTGATGATAATCCCAGCTCCCATACCGGTTCCAACAGTTAAACCAATCATTGAATGCGTGTTTTGTCCTTTGCCAAAATGCTTTTCGCCAAGTGCAAAACAATTGGCATCATTATTTATCAATGCCTGGATATGATACCGTTTTTCTATTAATTCTTTCAAAGCCACTTCTTTCCATGAAGGAATATTCTGAACATCATAAACAATTCCTTTTTCTATATCTATAACACTCGGTACACCTATACCGATTGCTTTTATATTTTGATTTACTAAAGGATCAATCAAATTATAAATAACCTGTAAAACTTCTTCTACTGTTCCTGATGCAGGTATTCTATTCGAAACAATATTTTTCAAATTCCCTTCATTCACCACACCTGCGCGAACATGAGTACCACCAAGATCAATTCCTATAATATTATCTGTTGTCATTTATTAATTTAGAATTAAGATTCAACTTTCAACCTTCAACCTTTGCTGGCGCAGGTCTCCATACTTGTGACTACCAGTTACTAAATTCGAAAAATAGAAATCTTCAAAATAAATTCGTTTACTGTTTCATCACTCTATAATAAAACTGATTTGCCTCTTTCTAATAAACAGATTGCAGTGTCGCCATGAGCTTTGTTTAAAATGATGAAAATTAATCCGGCGCCTCGCAATGACGTTCCAGATGAGCATTCAACCATCAACCATCAACCATCAACCTTCAACTTTTAACTCTCTCCTCGCATCCTGGATAGTCTTATTTTTAATGATTGGTTTAGCCCAAAAACCAACGCTTAGAATATATCCTAAAGTGATATACAAAAAAAGCATTCCTGTACGCAATCCAAAATGATCCCCAATAGCTCCAATAATTAATGGGACTACTGCACCTCCGATAATTCCCGTAAGCAATATTCCTGAAAAGGCGCCGTGATGTTCTTCCAATGAATTTAATGCAAGTGAAAAAATGATGGGGTACATTACTGATGCAAAAAATCCCACACAAGGAAATGCATATAAAGCCACCCGGTCATTGCCCGTAAATAATCCAATGCTTAAAGCAATGATGGCCAAAATAGTAAAACTGATTAGCACTTTACTGCTATCCATCACTTTTAATAAAAATAAACCGAGTACACCTCCTGCCGTCATCATTCCCCAGAAATAAGCTACATCATTGGCCCCGGAAGTTTGGGGATTATATTTATGATACTCAAAAAGAAACTGCGAAATCCAATTGGCGGTACCTTGCTCTGTGCCCACATAACAAAATATGCCGATAAAAAAAAGAAGAACAATTGGTTTTTTTAAAAGATCCAAATGAACTTTTAAGGCTCCCGCTTTTTCATCTTTGGTTAGGAAAACTTTTGGAAATTTTGACGTTACAATAACAACGACCATAATTAAACTTACCAAAGCAAAAAGCCAATAAAGGGAAATCCACGGAAGGCTTTTTGGAACAATAGAAGAAAAAATCCTTTGCACCGGATCTTCTGCTCCAGTGTTTGCAAGATTTAGAACCAGGTAGGAATAAACCAAAGGACTGATAAACGATGCCGCTCCAAAGATCAATTGAGCTAATACAGAATTAAAAGCATAATTCTCCTCTCCGCCGGAAGTACGAAGCAAAGGATTGATAACTACCTGCAGCATTGCCATTCCACATCCAATCAAAAATAAAGAGACGATGTAACTGGAATAATTGGGAAATAATACAAGCATTAAAGCGCCCACAAAAGAAACCACAAAGGCCGCAACCATTATTTTCTTTTCTTTATATTTTTCATTGAGCATACCTGCGGGAATTGACATCACTCCGTAAGCAATAAAAAAAGCAAAAGGTAAAATAGCAACCTCTGTTAAGCTAAGCCCAAAACCGGTTTTGATATCCGGAATCAAAGCCCCGATAATATTGGTTAAAAAAGAGATCACAAAAAATGTGAGCATAATCAGGAAGACGATGTAATAGTTTCTCTTTGTAGTAGTTGTAGTCATGGATTTTTTATGAAAGATGAAAAATAAAAATGGTTGATGATTTATTAAAAGTAATCTGTTTGATTATTAAAAAAAAAATTATAGTAAAGAAACCTACCTACCGTTAGGCAGGCAAATAATCCGGATTTTTATTTTCGGCTAACCGTTACCGACATACCAACTAAGAACTATGAACTTCAAACTAAAAAACTACTTCTCCATCCAAACAGGCTTTGTCTTTGATTCATGATCTGCTCCAATAATATCTCTATACAATTCAGGCCTCCTGGCATTTTTATAACGATAACCGCCTGATAGTTTCAATTTATCTTCTGTAATTATCGCTGTCGCAATTTCGTCATCAAAACTTTTTATCTCCGTCAATACATCTCCATACGGATCCAGAATAAGAGAATTACCATTCTTTAGCTGATCACCATCATAACCAATTGGATTGGTAAAAACATAGTAAACACCATTATCATAAGCTCTCGCCGGAAGCCATCTCATCAGCCATTGGCGACCTTTTGGCCCATCAAATTCCATTCTGAGAGGAACCGGATCAAGTTCCCTTTTTTGCCACAAAGCATCATCAACAAAACCTCTACCCGGCATGGAAGAAGGCGTACACATCGTAACGTGAGGAGCAAAAATTATTTCTGCCCCAAGCAATGAAGTAGCTCTCACATTTTCAACTACATTATTATCATAGCAAATCAATATGCCACATTTCCAACCTTTGATATCAAAAATAACATATTCATTTCCCGGTGAAAAATATTTGCTGATGAACGGATGTATCTTACTATATTTTGCAATTAATCCTGATTCATCCACACAGATATAGGTATTAAAAAGCTGATCATTTTTTATTTCAACCAAACCTGCCAGAATAGTAATGTCGTACTTCTTTGCGATCCGGATGAGTTTTTGTGTACTAATTCCATCAGGAACTTTTTCCGCT
>DASSHD010000248.1:0-2382 GCA_035693085.1 Hanamia sp.
TAGAAATAACCTTGTTGTACCTCCCGGAGCATGGGGTGATTGGATTAATGGCGGCGGATGGTTAGTCATAAACGGGTATCATGTGGATTTAATTTTACGTGATATTAAACGTGTGGAACAAATAATGAAAGATACAGAGCACGGAATTGTTACTGCCAATTATCAGACTGGGCATCCCCATGGTTATATTAGTGCAATGTATCGAGGAGAATTAGCGATTAGCAAAATACTATATGCTAAGAATGAAAGCTTATGCGAATTAAAAAAACAGGCAGAAACTTATCCCAATGCTTTGCAGAAAAGTTTAGTTAACTTTTTTATGTTTGAAGCAGGGTTCTCTTTAATGTTTGTAAAAGCAAATTCGGGAACAGACGATAAATATTATATTGCGGGTCATGTTTTTCGTATAGTTTCATGTTTAAATCAAGTGTTATTTGCATGTAATAATGCTTATTGTATCAACGAAAAGAAAGCTATAAAACTGCTTGAAACTTTTGAACATAAACCTGAAAAATATACCGAGAAGGTAAATCATATTTTTGAAGTACTCGGTATCTCACTTTTTGAATGCTACGACATGACCGAGAAGCTTTATAATGAAGTGAATGAAATTGTATCGGAGATAAATAACTTTTTAAACGAGGAGAGTTCAGATGAAAGAAAACAAATATGATGATAATATATTTTTTCAAAAATACAGTCAAATGAGTCGCTCGCAGAAAGGACTGGCTGGTGCGGGAGAATGGGAGACTTTGAAAAAGATGCTACCTGATTTTAAGGGTAAGCGTGTGCTTGATTTAGGATGCGGCTATGGATGGCACTGTATATATGCGATGGAAAACGGTGCTTCCTCTGTAGTAGGTGTTGATATTTCTCATAAAATGCTCGAAGTAGCAAAAGGAAAAACCCATTTTCCACAGATTGAATATGAATGCTGTGCCATAGAAGATGTGGATTTCCCAGAGGAGAGCTTTGATGTAATACTAAGTTCGCTTGCGTTTCATTATGTAGCAGACTATGAGAATTTAATAAAAAAGATATATAGGATGCTGAAGGCTGGTGGCAATTTAGTTTTTACAGTTGAACATCCTGTTTTTACTGCTCATGGAACACAAGACTGGTATTATAACGAAAAAGGAGAAATACTGCATTTCCCGGTGGACAATTATTATTATGAGGGCAAACGGACAGCTATGTTTTTGGAAGAAAAGGTTACAAAATATCATAGAACACTGACCACATATCTAAATACACTGCTTTCAAATAGTTTTATAATAAATCAGATTGTGGAGCCACAGCCGCCAGAGAACATGATGGATATTCCGGGGATGGCGGATGAAATGCGACGCCCAATGATGCTGATTGTATCGGCAAAAAAGAAGATGTAATAATATAGAAAAAATAAACGAGGAGTATGTAAATGAGATCAGAAAAAGAAATGATGGATTTAGTACTTTCTTTAGCAGAACAGGATGAACGTATTCGAATTGTGACCCTTGAGGGGTCACGCGCAAATATTAATATACCTAAAGATGAATTTCAGGATTATGATATTACATATTTTGTAAGTGATATAGAACCGTTTATATCTAATGATGACTGGCTTAATCAATTTGGGAATATAATAATGATGCAAAAGCCGGAGGATATGGAATTATTCCCACCTGAAGAAAAGGGATTTTCCTATCTTATGCTATTTGATGATTACAATAAAATTGATCTTACCTTATTGCCCTTGGAAGAGTTAGATAATTACCTAAAGGGCGATAAATTAATAAAGGTTCTAATTGATAAAGATTGTAGAATTAAAAGGGACATAGTTCCGACTGATATAGATTATCATGTAAGAAAGCCAAGCGCAAGGGAGTATGATGATTGCTGCAATGAATTTTGGAATGTAACACCTTATGTTATTAAAGGATTGTGCCGCAAAGAGATACTGTTTGCAATCGATCATCTGAACCAGATTCTACGGTTTGAACTACTTAGGATGATGTCGTGGAAGGTTGGGATAAAGACAGAATTTTCATTAAGTGTTGGGAAAAATTATAAGTATATTAACAAATACATTGATGAAGATCTATGGAATAGATTATTATCTACATATCGCATGGATTCCTATGAAAATATTTGGAAGTCATTATTTATATGCCACCAATTGTTCAGGGAAGTGTCCAAAGAGGTAGCAGAACTACTGGGGTTTGATTATCCAGAGTATGGTAAGAACATAACAAGATATACCGAGGACATGTATAAAAAATATGTTGAAAATGACTATTTTTAAAGATTAGCAAAGATTATTAACCATAAGCAAGGGGTGTAAATGTATGGAAAGTACTGATGTTATAAATGAAATTAGAGGTATATTACCTCGTAACTCAA
>DASSHD010000249.1:0-4793 GCA_035693085.1 Hanamia sp.
AGTTTTAGCTCTTAAGGCAGCAATTGCTCATTTGCGAAACCCAAATGCCGTAATTGTTTATACATTTTATACGAAGAGCTTATATCAATATATCCAGAGACTAATAACAAGATTTTATCGGCAATATGATGATAAAGATCCAGATTGGGGAAAGTTGAAGATTTTACATGCTTGGGGCGGTATATCTAATCCCGGAATTTATTATGAAGCTTGCGAAAGGCATCAATCGTATTATTACAATTTTGAGTTAGCCGCTCAAAATGATAGAAGTTACCCCTTTAATTTTGCGTGTGCTGAACTTTTAAAGTCAGAATTAACACCAATGTATGATTATATTTTTATTGACGAAGGGCAAGATTTTCCTATATCATTTTTAAAGCTTTGCCTCCGACTTGCTGACAAAGGAAAGATAGTGTGGGCTTATGATGAATTGCAAACAATCTTTCAGACTAAAACACCTGATATTTCAGAGGTGCTGGATAAGTCTGAGTACAAAGGTCTCGAAGAGGATATCATCTTATATAAGTGCTACAGAAATCCAAGAGAGATTCTTATAGCAGCCCATGCGATTGGATTTGGCTTATATGGAAAACGTATAGTTCAGATGATTGAAAATAAAGAATATTGGCAAGACATAGGGTATAAAGTTATTGAAGGAGAATTCAAAGAAGGACAAAGAATTGTAATCGAACGGCCTCAGGAAAACTCTCTTGAAACAATCTCAAAATTTTTTAAGAAAAATGAAATAGTAAAATTTCATGTGTCAGATAGTGTTATTGAAGAAGTCCAACAAACTGTACGAAATATAGAAGACGATTTAGAACAAGGACTGTTGCCTGACGATATATTAGTAATAGTGTTAGATGATAGAAATGCAAAAGATTATTTATCTGGAATTCAAAAAATATTAGCTTCAAAAAATATTAAATCTAATAATATCCACTCTGACAAGTTTAATCTCAAAGATTTTTCTTTACCTAATCACGTTACCCTAAGTACGGTTCATAAAGCCAAAGGGAACGAAAATTATTCTGTTCATATTATGGGAATAGACGCCCTATATGCTTTGGATCCAACTATAAGGCAAAGGAATTTAATGTTTACTGCAATGACTAGAGCAAAGGGATGGATAAGTCTAACTGGCACTGGCAGAAATGCTAATCTTTGGTGTAAAGAGATCATTACAGCGTTATCTAAATTCCCTAATCTGGAATTCACATTTCCAAGTAGCCACGAATTAAAGATTATGAAAAGAGACATAAAAGAAAATGCAGTTAGGAAAAGTAGACAAGCGAAAATGCTTGATGATTTATTGACCGAAATGTCTCCTGAAGAAATTAAACAATTTTTAGTGCAAAGAGAAGTGAAGAAAAAAAAGTAAAAATGATTAAGGTTAAAAAAGGCAAATTTAGGGCAGAATTGAACGAAATAGAAAAAGTTTTGAAGCAAATACATTTATTTGAAGAAAGAAATTATTATCCTGGAAAAGACTTTGACCCGACAGAATATAGAAACAAAACTTATAAAGAAAATTGGAGTTCCCTGATATCTTCTAATATTTATGATTTTGTTTTATCAGATAATTCCCTTTTGCATTTTAAAATATTTAATGAAAGTGAAAAGGTTAGTTACAATTTTTTTGAATGCCCATATAGATGTTCTACGTACGAGGAATTTTTGACAGAAAACGAGATATTTGAAGAAGGAGAAGAGAGAACCTTTCAAGATTATTATGAAATTTATTTAAATGGTTGCCAATTGAAAGAGAGTTTTACATTTATTCGTTATGACTTTGATGTTAACTCTTATCTTAACGGAGTACATCCGGTTTCTCATATTCATATCGGTTTTAATAATCAAGTTCGGATAGGGATAGACAAAATACTTTCACCAATTAATTTTTTTTCTCTCATTTTAAGACAACATTATCCGAGCCATTGGAAAATGTTAATTAGAAATGACGATTGGATTAAAAGATATAAATCATTCAAAAAATCTTGTATTCCTATTGAAGATATTTATTGGAAAACATTAGACAAGCTTGAATTTTTTTTAGCTTAAATGTCTTTCAGTGCGTTTGCATGTTCTTATCTTCTTTGGTTTAGTGTGTTACAAATGAATAGAATTGATAGTTTAGCTCCCAGTTGGTACAAGCATATTCTTCACCTAGCAGGGACTTAGGACTTAGCGGAAGCTCCGCTTGTGTTCGAATTAAAAAGAGCAATGAATAAAAGGATATGAAGCCTGCGTATATGGTTAACTGTTAGTAAGCCTTAATTATATCCGGATTGTCAATTGCCTGAAAAGTTGATCGAAAAAGTAGATGAAACTTACCAAACAATAAAAAATGTAAATGCAATTGAAATAAAGGAAGAAGAGGAATCATTTTTGGTTGAAAAGAAAGATTTTAAAGGCTGGTCATTTTATTTTCAATAAACGTTTTCATTTCAATTGGAAAACAGGGGGAAATAATTCTTATCCTTTTGACGGTCGTTTGTAAACTGCCGGGTAAGGCTGGCGCATATTTTTGTTTGGAAGTTTTGCTGCTCAATATTGTAATGCTCACCTATTGATGCAGGATCTTCCATATAATGCTTGCTTCGCATTGTCAATTCATCTTCAATAAATTTATTTAAGTCACTCATCGGAAGTTTCAGGTTATAAAAAAAGTTGCCACGAAGCTAATAAAGCGTTGTTTGTGTGTTTACTGTTATTCACCTCTAGTTCACTTGAGTTCACCCCAAAAAGTCATAAGGCATATTAATTTGCATTACTATTTAATTGTTAATTGAATGGTAGCTAAAAACTTTTTATAGAATAAAGTTTACATGAAAGAAGAGTTTTGGTGAACACGGAATTTGTTTCCTAATCTTCTGTGAATTTTAAAATATCAATATGAGCAATACTGTATATCAAATCAACAAAGGCATTAACAAGCCCATTGAGTTTAAGGGGCTGAAGGCACAGTACATCTGGTACCTGGGGGGAGGGCTTGTTGCCTTGTTGATATTCTTTGCCATCATCTATATCCGCGGCCTGAATATTTTTCTTTGCCTGGCATTGATTGTCTTTCTGGGTATCGCTTTATTTACGTATGTCTATAAACTAAGCCGCACTTATGGAGAATATGGATTGATGAAAAAGATGGCCAAAAAAGCAGTTCCAAAAGTGATTAAAAGTTATTCAATCATCCGTTTTAAAAAGCAATTACTACATGAAAAATCTGTTTGATATCATACCAATTTATGGCGTGGAGCATAATGCCATCTTAT
This sequence comes from Hanamia sp., assembly GCA_035693085.1. Classification (GTDB taxonomy): domain Bacteria; phylum Bacteroidota; class Bacteroidia; order Chitinophagales; family Chitinophagaceae; genus Ginsengibacter. The sequence goes on from DASSHD010000249.1 coordinate 3,273, forward strand.
CCAAAATGGGTGATGTTACTGTTGCTTTTAAAGTACAGTTGCCAGAGTTATTTACACTGAGCAATGATGAATATGAAGCATTTCATCATGCATGGATAAAGGCCATCAAGGTATTGCCCGCACATTCTATATTGCACAAACAGGATTGGTTTACCGAGGCAAAATACCAACCCGATTTTATAAAAGAAGACAATAGTTTTTTAAGCAGGTGCAGCGACCGGTTTTTTAATGAAAGGCCATACCTGGGTCACCAATGTTACATTCTGCTCACAAAGAAACCCGCTCACAGAAAAGAGTCTTCCTCTCTATTTTCAAGTTTACTGAGAAGAACAATTGTGCCGGAGGAAACCCTTCAACCTAAATACTATCATGATTTTATGAACCATGTCGGGCAGTTTGAAAAGATATTATCGGATTGCGGGTTTATTTCCATGCAAAGATTGAAGGATGCAGAACTGGCTGATTTGATTGTGCAGTATTTGAACCTGCAGACAGACGAAGAAATTATCCGGGATATAGAATTTAAAAACGAATGGAAGATTGGAGAAAATTATTGCCAGCTCTATACTATGGGAGATGCAGAATTTGTTCCGGCTCTTTGTGGTTCAAGAATAAACTATGATAAATATTCAACAGATAAAACAAAGTTCAGTGTAGGTTTTGCTTCACCTATTGGTCAACTGCTTTCCTGCAATCATATTTACAACCAGTATGTGTTTATAGAAGATGTACAAAAGACTTTACAAAAATTAGAAAGTAAAAGATTGAGACTTCAATCTTTATCTGCTTACAGCCGTGAAAATGCAATAGCCAAAGAAGCGACAGATAATTTTTTGAATGAGGCCATCTCTGAACAAAGGTTATCAGTCAGGGCACATTTTAATTTGCTGGCCTGGACAGATAATAAAGAGGACTTAAAACAAATCAGGAATCTTTGTTCTTCTGCGCTTACACAAATGGATGCAACTCCCAAGCTGGAAACAGAAGGATCTGCCCAAATCTTTTGGGCTGGTATCCCCGGCAATGCTGCTGATTTTCCTATGAACGATACCTTCGATACTTTTTCTCCTCAGGCCTGTTGTTTCTTTAATTTGGAAACTAATTACCGTTCTTCCATAAGCCCTGTTGGCTTGCGTCTTGGTGACAGGCTAAGTGGTAAACCCGTGCATGTCGATATTTCCGATGAGCCGATGGATAAAGGTATCTGTACCAACAGAAACAAATTTATTTTGGGACCCAGTGGCAGTGGTAAAAGTTTTTTTACCAATCACATGGTTCGTTCCTATTATGAACAGGGCACACATGTGGTGCTGGTGGATGTAGGACATTCCTATAAAGGGCTTTGTAATCTCGTTAACGGATACTATTTCACTTATGATGAAAAGAACCCTATAAAATTTAATCCTTTTTACATTGCCGAAGGTGATTTGCTGGATACAGAGAAAAAAGAAAGCATTAAAACTTTATTGCTGGCTCTCTGGAAAAAAGACAATGAAAAATTTAACCGCAGTGAATATGTAG
>DASSHD010000250.1:0-2005 GCA_035693085.1 Hanamia sp.
GTTTGGAGTGGTTCACACAAAAGAAATGAGTTTTCATACTGAAATTCCACTCCTGGTATTTCGTGGTAACTGAAAAGGTTATTCCTGCAATTTTTGATAAAAAGGTAAATCGTCCCGCAAATAGACCAAAGAATCCTAAAACCAAACGACTTTAGAAAAGGATAAAATTATTATTCTTCAAATTTATATGGCCATTGTGCAGACGGCGGTTCAAAGGGCTCATTACTTCATTTTCTATTAATACAATGCCTCCATAATTCTTCAGCAGTCCGGTTTTGACAATTTCAATTTGGTTGCCTCTTGATAAAAACCTTTCCAAATGTTTTATCCATGTTCCTGACGATTTAAAAAAGAGATTCATTCTCAAAGATTTCATCAGTTGTTTTTTGTAATATTTGTCAATCAGAAGAAGGCCGTCCTTATTGCATTCCAATGCTTTTGACACGCCAGCAATTTTGTTGATAAGATGATTCGATCTTTTTGCCAGCTCTATTTTTCCTGCTAAAAATTCATAATGCCAATATCTCCATTCATCGTTAATCTCAGATGCCAGTAATCTCAATTTATCTTCGGCATTATCTGAGAATAATGTGGTTCCTTTTTTAAACATAATTTCCCGAAAGGTTGACGTATTACACAGTATGGTTCCTTGAATGCTGCTCCCTGTAACGAAGATTGGTTTTTTGTTTTTAGAATTCATTAATTTTAATACATTCAAAACTTGTTGGCACCTGTTCATTCTTGTTGGTTTTCCCACCAGACGCATATAATCCGAAGAATTTGAAATAAACCCGCTCTCCATTGTTTCGTATTCTTTATGAAGTTTTCCATTGTAGTATTCAAAAAGCATGGATTTTGTATCTCCCGAATACAAAAGAAAAAACTCAGGTTGGGCGTATGTGTTGGCTAAAAGATCGAAAAGCGAAATATTTTTATTAAAATAAATTAATGGCTTTGTAAAAAAATCCAAATAGATAATTGTTTCTTCATCCGGGCTAATCAGCATCGCAACACTCTTTTTATGCGTGTTATAATTCAGCTTGCCGAAAGTTTGATTCAATCTTGCAAGAATTCTTTTCCCAAATTCACTACTGTATTTTTCTTTCAATTTTGTTTCCACCGCTCTGTTAATATAGGTAAGAGTGGTTTGGATAAACTTTTTATCGTGCAAGGATGGTTGAAACGGAAAAGTGATGCCAAGAGTAGTAATTGGTAGTTGAACTTTTTTTGTTTTCCTGATAGCTATTTTCGGAGTAGTTGAAATAAGCATGATGTTTTATTTTTGTGGGTTACTAATAAATTATACTTATGCTTGTAAAATTATCACCACGGATTTTTTTAAAGAATGATTTTAGTCATTCCTTTTCCTGATTGTTGTCATGATTAAATTATGGAATCTACTTTGTTATGTACATTTAATCGCGAAATTGATCAATTTGAGGAGTAAAAGAAATGATACTAATTGAGAATAATATTTTGCCATTTTTGCTAATTGTTTCCCAAAGGCATAGCTGAAACATTGCATTATTTACCAAAAGGAAAGAGATACCCAAAAATTCATTATTCTTTTTGTAGCTATATTTTGTTTTATGAATTAAACAAGAAGAGGAAGTATTGCTTTAGGATTGACCATAGATCCATCACCACAAATACAACCATTCTTTCAACATCATTGAATAGGAGGATATTGAAGAAGGGATTAATACATTCTTAAAAAAACATAAAAACGAATTGCTGATAATGATAGCCCGTAAACGAAATTTTATTACTAAAATGTTTGAGCCGCCGCACACGAAAAAAATGACGTATCAAACCAAAATTCTATTTGATTTTGAATCAGTAATTTTAAAAGATATAGGGAAATCGATAATTTTTATTTTGGAATTTATTGGTTCGGCAAATTGTTTGAAGACATATAAATAATTAGTCTCCGCAAGAAAACTCTCTGTCTCAATATTGACAATAGTTGTAGCCTCAAATTAGTTATGAACACATGTGCGTAAGT
>DASSHD010000251.1:0-5977 GCA_035693085.1 Hanamia sp.
TGTATAGCGGTTTATTTGTTCACTGGCAGAAAGGAGTTAAATATTGACTGAATAACAAGAGCCGTGTGAAGGGAGACTTTCACGCACGGTTCCGTGAGCGGCTGAGGCTGAAATGCTTTGGCCTACTCGACAGGAATTCTAATTCCAGTCCTGCATAAATGCGTAGCCGTTATAGGCAACCCCAACCGAGCAGTACTACACAGTTTAAGTTTGACAAAAAATCACTTCAACACTTCATTCTCATCTCAACAACAATAGCAGTTTATAGAATGGCAAATGGCACTTTTTTTCAGTACATTTGTATTTAATATTTTTGACACACTATAATGCTGACAAAGGACTATATCAGAGAGCTAAAAAGCAAGGGCAACGGTGACATTGGACACCTAATTAATAATTACAAAGACAGCGGTTCGCTGACCTTTATTCTTGAAAATTTAGGACAACTGCCGCCAAACTTTGATGGCAATTTTTTGCCTGACCTTTTGAATCATAAAAGCTCTAAAGTCCGGCTTTGGGCAGTAAAAACATTAGGTAAGCTTTCTAACGACAAATATTTGCCTTTGCTTCGTGAAGCAGCTTTGAATGACAAAGACACAACTGTTAGACGTGAAGCAGTTTCATCTATTGGCAGACACCGAAGCAATAAAGGAAAAGAAATTTTATTTGAAATCTTAAATGATGAAGACCCAAAAGTATTGAGCCAAGCAATTCGTGGACTTCTTGTTTTTAAAGGCAATAAAGTTGTTGATGAGCATTTGAAACCTTTAATAAATCATCCGAATGAGATGGTAAGAACGGTGATTTATAAAGAGTTTTTTGCTACGCAGAAAACTCTTTCGCATCAACCTCACACCGAGAGCTATGATTATTTAAAAAACGTTGTTGTCAATGGTGATACAAGAAAAGTAATGAAATTGTTGCAAGATGAAAGTGTGCATCTTACTTTCACTTCGCCACCTTATTACAATGCAAGAGATTATTCTATTTATCCAAGCTATAAAGATTATTTAGAATTTCTTGCAGAAGTTTTTAAAGAAGTTCATCGTATTACAAAAGAAGGGCGTTTCTTAATTGTAAACACTTCGCCGATTATCATACCAAGAATTTCAAGACAGCATTCAAGCAAACGTTATCCAATTCCTTTTGACATTCATCCTTATTTAATGGAAATGGGTTGGGAGTTTATTGACGACATTGTTTGGATGAAACCGGAAGCCTCAGTAAAAAATCGTATTGGCGGTTTTCAACAACACAGAAAGCCTTTAGGTTATAAACCAAATTCTGTTACTGAATATTTAATGGTTTACCGTAAGAGTACAGAAAAATTACTGGATTGGAACATTCGCCAATATGATTGGGAAACTGTAAAACACAGTAAAGTTGCCGATGGTTTTGAAACAACAAACGTTTGGCAAATTGACCCATGTTTTAATAAAGTTCATTCAGCAGTTTTTCCAGTTGAACTTTGCAAAAGAGTAATTCAATATTATTCTTTCAAAGGCGATTTAATATTTGACCCATTTGGCGGAAGTGGTACAGTTGGTAAGACTGCAAAGAGTCTAGACCGTTATTTTTTTCTGACTGAACAGGACGAAAATTATTTTGAATATATGCAATCAAAAAAATCAAACGGCATGTTTGATAACCATCCAACTAAATTTTTAACTATAAAAGAATTCCAAGAATCTATCAATGACATTAACAGAACAAGTAGCCAAGAACATAATTAAGAAACTTCTCAAAGGAGAAGATTACCGCATAGAAATTGTTACGCTTATTAACGCAGAATTTTTACAATTCTCAATTGACTTTTTTAAAAAAGTAATTGATGCAAAAATGAACAATCATAATGTAACAGCGGATTGGTATAAGGAAGAATTTTTAAATCCACTTTTACCAAAAGAAGAAATTGCAATCAATAGCGGTTTGAATATGAAAACTATAAGCAACATGTTTAACAGTTCAACACGCCAAGTTGTTATTGACGCTTCCGTAGAACATTATGAAACACTTTACAATGCAATTAAGGATTTAGTTGAAACAGAACATGAACTTGAATTAACCCTTACCGTAAAATTTAAAGGCGTTTCCGTTGACTTGAATGTGAGTGAAACGTTAATCGTAATAAATACTTTAGCCGTTAAACGTGCTGCATTACGTGGCGGACTATGGAGTACAGCAGGTAAAAGAGTTGAAAAACCATTAATGCAAACACTTTGTAAGCTTTATAAAGTTCCGGCAGATTATTACAAAGTAAAAGTTTTGAAACTTGAACACGAAGCAATAGAAGAAACGTTTGTAAGAGAAATTGATTTCTATTTATGCAATCATGGCAATGATTACAAGTGCGAGGTAAAATTAATGGGTAAGGGAAATCCTGAAAGTGCGGATGCAGTGATTGCAAGAGCCAGTACAGTGTTTGTTGCAGACAAACTTTCGGACACAAATAAAGCACAGTTAGACAGTTTAAATGTTAATTGGGTTGAACTTCGTAATCATGAAGGTTTCAAAAGATTTAAGCAGACACTTGAAGCGTTAGACATACCTCACGAAGATTATACAGGCGACAAGATTGATGAAGATTTAGAAAACGTTTTTACAGACATTTTTTAAAATAAAACAGGTGTAAAAGGACACGACGTAAAAGGGGTATGCCTATAACATGGGGTTTTGTGCAAGTGGGGCTGAAGGAATAATCATCAGCATTTGTGCTGCTTTCATCTGCGGTTCCGACGAACGGAATTCTATCAGCAAACGAACAAATAATCAACTTTTTTATTCTATGTTCGGCAGACGGTTCGGGCAGACGGAACATTGAATTCCCCACCTGCACAAAGCCCTGTTCGTTGGTGGCAAGGCTTAACGACCCTCTATTATGACAGTAAGTGATATTATAACATTAGTGAGTTTGGTAATTGCGATTGTGGCAATTATTAACGAAAAGAATAGAAAACATTTATTGCTAAAGTTTAATATCACAGACAAAGTTTTATTATTTACTGGATTTGTCCTTATTAACTACTTTGTATTTTATGAAAGTTTTTACTCAAGAAAAATATATCTTAACTTCCTTTATTTTCAAAACTTCGGACTAAAGAATCCAAAGAATTGGGGCTATTTTATTTCTATAGCAAGCCTTCTGTTTATTTTCTACAAGTTTTGGAATTCCTTTTTCCCATTGTAAATTCTGATTATGTTGACCCACCTTCTGGGATGTTGACCCACCCCTGTTTTTTGGCAATAAATGAAAGAGCTGAATGAGGATTTAAAAATACTATTGTTTATTGATAAGTTATTGTTTTTTTTCTTCTTAGCGATTCTCCTTTTAGTTCTATCCGGTGAGCGTTTGCTGTCAATCTGTCAAGGATAGCATCAGCCAGTGTAGGGTCATTAATATAGTCATACCATTTTGCTACCGGTAATTGGGAGGTGATGATAATACTTCTTTTTTCATAACGGTCTTCCAGCAATTGTAACAGGGTAAGGCGCACCTCCTGGCCCAGGTTCTGCAGGCCGAAGTCGTCCAAAATAATAAGGCTTTGCCGTTCGAGATGATTTAATAATTTGATGTAAGTTCCATCCAGTTTGGAGAGTGTAATTTTTTCTATCAGCCGGTTCATACCCAGGTAAACGGTTTTATATCCCTGCAGACAAGCCTGGTGGCCTAATGCACAGGCGAGGTAACTTTTTCCACATCCGGTGGCTCCGGTAATCAGCAGGTTTTCGCCCTGCTGAAGATAACGGCCTTCAATTAAAGTAGCCAGTTGTTGTTTGGTCAGATTACGGGATGAGGAACATTCAATCTGCTCTACGGTGACGGGTAACCGAAGTTTGGCAAGCCGCAAATAATAATCGGTTTTTACCTGTGCTCTGCTGAGTTGTTCCGACTGTACCAGTTGGGCTACCAGGTCGTGGCCTTCGAGCTGCTGATCCATAGGAAGTTCCAGTTGAGAACTGTAAGCGTGATACATACCGTGCAGGCGTAGCTGCTGCATCTGTTGTAGTGTTTGTGTTGTGTTCATTGTTTTTGTTTTTATTGGTTAAAAAATAATTTTGATGGTTTACTGATAGTTGTCTTTTCCCCTGATGTTATCGTGCGGAGGTATCGGTTGTTCCTCTAAAAAAGACAGTTGTTTGTCAAGGCCTTTTTCAAGGATATTTTTAATCATTTTATAATTTACCCGGGTTCCTTGTAATGCTCTTTTGCAGGCAGCTTCCAGTCGCCCTGTGGTATATGTATTTTTAAGCATCAGCATCCCAAAACAGGCTTTATAGTTTTGTTCTATATAAATACTGTTATCCAGCATCAGAGCGGCTGCCTGTGCCGTGGAGGTTCCGATGCGGGCTGCCTGGTTGAGAAGGTCTTCCTTATTCCAACCCTTTATTTCTTTCATCCGCTGATGGCTGGGGGGCATGTGTTCAGCAATGGTAGTGTAGGCTTTGGCATGAGATTGTCTTATATGAAGGGCAATACGATTGTTGTCATAATACACTTCTATTGCACGGTTGTCATAGAGTATCTTTACTTTTTTACCTACATATTGGTAAGGGACACTGTAGTACAAATGATCTTCCTGTAGTTGCACATGATAGTTGCGCTGTACGGTTAACATGGTTACCTTTTTGGGAGCAAAAGGTTCTGTGGGCAATGGCTTGAGAAGGGATTGTTCTTTTTGTTCATAAAAATACAGGCGGCTGAAAGCCGTATTTTTATAAGGCTTATTATTAAGCAATACTAACTGGCCGGCTATAGCGGTATTGAGGGCTGCAAGACTTGTAAACTCCTGCTTGCGTAAAGGGCCGTACACATGGTTGTACACAATGTTTACCGACTTTTCCACCATTGCCTTATCACGGGGGCTGTAAGGACGGGTAGCGCTGAAGGTGGTCTGATAATGTTCACTGAGCTGATAACACAAATCGGTAAATACCGGTTCATATCGGCTGGGGTGTTTTACGGCTGTTTTTAAATTATCACATAGAATAGTAGCTGGTACTCCGGCGTAAAAAAGAAGCATGGCATTAATGCAGCTGGCAAAATCACCTGTTTGCTGAGTATGTACAGCGCAGCAAAAGATAAGCCCGCTAAAAGGCAGTATCGCAATAAATACCTGGCATTCGATATACTCACCTGTGGGCACATCCACATAGTGTAATTTCTTTCCGGCAAAGTCAACCATTATCATATCGGCCGGATTATATTCCAGGTGCATGGTTACATCCTTATGCCTCAGGTATTGGTTTAAATGATAACAGTAATGGCTATACGTATATCCATCAGGGTGGCGCTGCAGATATTCTTTCCAGAGCAACTGTCGGGTAACACCGGTTTTTGAAAGCTCGGTCTCAGTTTCTTTAAGATAACTGATAAGTTGTTGTAGACGTTCAGCATTATGTTCAGCCTCATCACTGCTATAAGCTTTTTCCGCAAGTTCTTTATTAGTCAGTTCTCCGTTACTATCTGCTTCATCTTTTTCAAGCAATGAAAGATATTTGCGCACACTGTTGCGGCTGATACCGGTACGCCTTGCTATCTCTCTGATGGCGATGCCATCTTGTTTTAGTTGAAGGATTTGTTTTAATTGTTCCATTGTTATAGGTTTTTGCGCCATGCTCCTTTAATTTAATTTGGTGAGGAGCAAAAGACTTCAAAAAGCTGCTAACAATTATTGCCGTAAAGGATGGGTCAATCCCGAAAAATCGGGACAGGCTATCCCGGAAAAAACCTTTTACCAGATAAAATCAATCCTGAATGCTGATTAACTTATCTTCATAAAGACGGGTCAACATGCCGGAATGGCATTTGTTATAAAAATCAGAATTAAAATGATTTCTGATAAATAGTTGGGTCAACATCACAGAATCTCTATAAGACCGTTTGAAAAAAGAGACTGAAAAGCGGTGGGTCAACATGACCAGAATGGTGGGTCAACATAAATCAGAATGATGGGTCAACATGTCCCGGATTCTACAC
>DASSHD010000252.1:0-5864 GCA_035693085.1 Hanamia sp.
GTCCCGTGCGGGACCAGAGCGGTAGCGATCCGGTCTTTGCCGGAACGACGTAACGTGGCTCGATTCAGAAGATCGTATGAGAAAGAGCTGGCCGCCTTGCGGCATCGCATGGTGGGCAGAGAAGGATTCGAACCTCCGAACTCATAAGAGAACAGATTTACAGTCTGTCGCCTTTAACCACTCGGCCATCTGCCCTAAAATTAATTCCGCATCAGAGTATATTGCTCTAATAAAATTCTAGCACAGAATCAAAATTTCACAATTCAAGAGCCAGTAGAGGGATTCGAACCCCCGACCAGCTGATTACAAATCAGCTGCTCTGACCAACTGAGCTACACTGGCAATTGCCCAAACACAGCATTGTAATGAACTTTCCCCATGCACGTTCCTTGTAAGGTTATTTTTTGGGAAGGCAAAGGTAATGGAAAATGTTTAATGGAAAAATTTTGAAAAAGAAAAATTATTGCCAAATAAATCCGGAATATTTTTGGGATTCAGGGAGTTCATAAAAAACAATAGCTCCCATAAAGGAAGCTATTAATCTTTAAAATTATTTAAATAGTCAGGCTGCTATCTTTTGCTTTTTCCTTTTGATTTGTGTAATTACCGAATCCAATGCAACCTCAAAACTTTCTTCAAATGATTTGGAACAATGCTTTACAAAAAAATCATGCCTGGGAATATGCACTTTTATTTCTGCTATCTTGTCTTTGATATTGTGAGCCACATTGTCCAGTTTCAAAAACACATCCACCTTCGTTATTCGTTCATGAAACTGCGTAAGTTTAGAAATCTTCTTTTCAATTAATGAAACCAGCTTTGTGTCTGCAACAAAATGCAGCGTCTGAATGTTTACGTTCATAGTTGTCGTAATTTTTTAAGTGAATAATAAAAAAATTGAGGATTAAATAGGAGTACATAAATAAGTAAAACTTACAGATGAAAATTTTAATTTTGCTTCGATGAAGTTACAGTGTAGAACGCATTTTTCAAAAAGAAATTTTATAAGATTTTTTAAACCTTTTAGGATTTCGGATGCGCAAGTTTATGAACTTCTTTGAGCTTTTCAATGGTATTATGTGTATATATCTGAGTAGCAGCAAGGCTGCTATGGCCTAATAATTCCTTGATCGCATTTATTTGCGCTCCATTATTGGTCAAATGTGTAGCAAAACTATGACGTAGGATATGAGGACTTTTTCTTTGATTCGTAGAAACTTTACTCAGGTATGACTCTACTATATTATAAACATACTTAGGATATAGAGGTTTCCCTCTTTTGTTTATTAAAAGATAAGAATCTGTTAGCTCAGGAAACTGAATTCTTTTCTCGGAAATATATTCATTAATAATTTTGACCAATTCATTATTTATGGGAATGATCCTCTCTTTATTTCCTTTGCCCAAAACCTTTATTGTACCAGAATGCTTATCAATATGTCTTTCTTTTAAATAAATCAGTTCATTACGCCTTATCCCAGTCTGATATAGAATTTCAAAAATCAGATAATCCGTTCTCCCTTTAAAGGAATCTGGGAAATAATCATTATTCAATAATATTTGAATATCGTTTTTATCAATAAATGAAGGAAGGCGGCGGTTAACTTTAAGGGATACAATTACGGCTAAAGGGCTCACTAAAATATTGTTCATTTTAAGCTGATACTTAAAAAAAGATTTCAGTGAAGAAATTTTTCTGTTGATTGTTTTTGAAGATGCTTTATTTTCTTTAAGAGAAGCAAGCCAGGTACGCACTAATGGCGGTGTAATTTCTTTTACATTATTAACTTTGTACTCTAAAGAAATAAATTTGAAAAAACTATCCAGGTCATTCTGATAAGATATTATGGTGTTTTTGGAATATCGCTTTTGAAAAGTGAGATAATTGATAAATTCCTGAATGGGATATGTTTCAGTAAAGGGCATAAAAAAACCGGTAAGTGTAAAGTTAACCAACTTAAACTAACCGGAAAGATATAAATAAATTACTTAATTAAACTTCGATTTTGCCGCTGGCAATTTGCTGTTTATAAACTGCTTTCAACACCTCACCACGCCTTTTTACTGATGGTTTTGTAAAGGATTGGCGATCGCGAAGCTCTAATAATGTGCGGCTTTTTTCAAATTTTTTCTTATACTTCTTTAGCGCTTTATCAATATTTTCGCAATCTTTTGAATCAATTATCAACATAAATTTTTACGTTTTTTTTAAAGGAGTGCAAAGATAAAGCAAATTTTTAAATTCATGAACTTAACAAACAGTAATTTTTTAAAAAATTAAAATACTTTTTATGTTTACCGGAATAATAGAGGCCTTTGGAGAAGTAAAAGATATTGCAATTGAGCAATCAAACTATATATTTTATATTAAAAGTGAACTATCTTCTCATTTGAAAATTGATGAAAGTGTAAGCCACAATGGGATTTGCCTTACTGTGGAAGATATTAAGAATGATACCTACAGAGTGACCGCCATCAATGAAACACTTCAAAAAACAAATGCAGGAACCTGGAAGCCAGGAGATTTTATAAATCTCGAACGCTCTATGAAATTAAACGACCGTCTTGATGGCCACATCGTGCAAGGGCATGTGGATGATACTGGAATTTGTACTAGTAAAAAAGATAAGGAGGGAAGTGTTGAATTTACTTTTAAATTTAATAAAATCTTTGCACCACTAATAATAGAGAAAGGTTCAATATGTGTGAATGGCGTAAGCCTTACTGCTTTTAATGTAACCGAAAATAATTTTACTGTAGCGATTATTCCTTATACATTTTTACACACTAATTTTCACTATCTGGAAATAAATGATTCTGTAAATCTTGAATTTGATATTTTAGGGAAATATGTAGCTCGCATAGCAAAAATCAGCCATTTAAAAGAAAAACAGTAAAACTTGCCTACCGGCAGGCAGGGAAATAATGAAGATTTCTATTTTTTAAAGCTCACGGTAAAGATGCTAAGGCCAGTAAACAAAGAAATATCCAGGATTCCTACTTTATTAATCAACACGAATACTATTATGAATTCGATTTGCTTGTCATTCTTATTACCGGAATGATCATTTCTTCAAGGCTAACACCACCATGCTGAAAAGTGTTGCGATAGTAATTGGCAAAATGATTATAATTGTTAGGATAACATAAGTATCCATCCTGCTTTGCAAAAATAAATGAAGAGTTTACATTAGGAACCGGTAATCCTGCCTGGCGAGGATCACGGAATGCAAGAACTTCTTTAGCTTCATAATTCAGATTGCGTCCGTGTTTGTATCGCAAATTGGCAGTAGTTTGTTTATCACCCACTACTTTTTGCGGAGTATTTACTCTCACACTTCCGTGGTCAGTAGCTACCACAAGATTTATTTTCTTATCTGCAATTTTCTTTAATGCCTGGTGCAATGGAGAATGCTCAAACCAGGACGCAGTAAGGCTCCTGTAACTTATTTCATCAGCGGCAAGTTCTTTAAGTACTTCCATCTCAGTTCGTGCATGGCTAAGCATATCTACAAAATTGTAAACGATAATATTAATATCATTGTTTAATAGATTGTGTATATTATCAACTAATTTTTGGGCGTCCTGATGATTGGTAATTTTAGTATAGGAGTATTTTAAATCTTCCTTTCTAAGTTTTTTTAGCTGAGCTTTAAAAAAGAATTCTTCAAATAAATTTTTACCACCTTCTTCATCATCATTTTTCCATTCTACCGGAAATTGTTTTTCTATGTCTATCGGAAGCAATCCGGCAAATATTGCATTCCGGCTATATTGGGTAGCTGTTGGCAAAATAGAATAAAAAGTATCTTCTTCCTGTATCCTGAAATTCTCTGCAAACAGGGGTTGTATCATTTTCCATTGATCATAACGCAGATTATCAATTAATATAAAAAATGTGGGCGTATCTTTTTCTACATGCGGAAACACTTTATACTTCATAAGAGAATTGCTCATAACAGGTGCATCGGAGGCAGCATTAGTAACCCAATTGGAATAATTTTTTGAAATATATTTAAAGAACTCGACGTTGGCTTCCGCTTTTTGTGTTTGAAATACTTCTCTCATTTCAGGGCTGTCACTTTTTTTCATTTCCAGTTCCCAATACACTAATTTTTTATAGATTTCCATCCACCCGTTATAATCAGGATTGTCATTAAGGGCCATAAATAAATCTCTGAATTGCTGCTGGTAGGCAGAAGTGGTTTTTTCGGCAACCAATCTTTTATTGTCAATGATTTTTTTTAATGAAAGCCATACCTGGTTCGGATTCACTGGCTTTATTAAGTAATCAGTTATTTGTGATCCTATAGCCTCATTCATCAGATTTTCGGTTTCATTTTTTGTAACCAAAACAATGGGAATATGCGGATTTGTCTCTTTAATTCTTTGTAGCGTTTCGAGTCCTGTAATTCCCGGCATACTCTCATCCAGTAAAACAACATCCACAATATTTTCTTTCACAAAATCAATAGCATCATGGCCATTACTCAAAGATTTTACATCATATCCCTTGTGCTCCAAAAAAAGTATTTGTGATTTCAAACTTTCCATTTCATCATCCACCCATAAAATTCTTGCTGTATTCATTTATTCTTGTTTAATAAATCATAAATATTATTCCGCAATTAATGCAGGTTGTTACAAATATAAATTATTCCCTCCCCAAAAATTATCTTTGCCGGAGGCAGAATTCATTTTAACAATTTAAGAGATGCCATTCAGAAAAATAATTAATGATCCGGTGTATGGTTTTATTACCATTGACGATGAATTCATTTATAAAATTATTTCTCATCCATTTTACCAGCGGCTTAGGCGTATCCACCAAATGGCATTGGCACTTCTGGTTTACCCCGGAGCAGTACATACAAGGCTTCATCATTCTTTAGGCGCGTATCACCTGATGTGTAATGCAATTCATGAATTAAAAAGCAAAGGAGTCGCAATTTCTTTTCAGGAAGAGCAAGCTGTAAAAATAACAATCCTTCTTCATGATATTGGCCATGGTCCTTATTCTCATGCCTTAGAACACGTTTTAATTAAAGATATAAGCCATGAAAAAATTTCTTTAATGCTAATGCAAAAACTGAATCAGGAGTTTGACGAAAAATTGCAAATGGCCATTGATATTTTTACTAATAAATATTCCAAAAAATTTCTGCATCAATTAGTAAGCGGCCAGTTGGATATGGACAGGATGGACTACTTAATCAGGGATAGTTTTTTTACAGGAGTAAGCGAAGGCGTAATAGGGTACGATCGTATCATTAAAATGCTTACAGTACATAAAGGGGAATTAATGATAGAAGAAAAAGGAATTCATTCTATTGAGAAATTTTTAGTATCCCGAAGGTTTATGTATTGGCAGGTGTATCTTCATAAAACTGTTTTGTCCGCAGAAAAAATGCTCGTAAAAATTATTGAAAGAGCACGGGCAATTAAGGCAAAGTCTCCATCTAAGGTGTTTAATATTTTTTTGAATGAAGAATATAAAGATGGGAAAATGGAAAAATATCTTGACGATTTTTGCACTCTTGACGATTACGATGTTTTGTTTTCGATTAAATCATGGATACGCCATCCTGATAAAGTTTTATCAGTGCTTTGTAAAAACTTAATCAATCGCAATTTGCTAAAAATTAAATATTCTGCGCACAAAATACCTAAAGGAATATTAGCTGAAAAAAAGAAAATTGCCAAAGATTATCTTAACTTAAATGAAGATGAATTAAATTACTTCTTTTTTAGCGGTGAAACAGAAATTAAAACATATAATCATAAAATCGAGCACATTAATATTCTCTTTAAAGATGGAAGTGTGAAGGATATTTCTGAAGTAGATAATGCATTAATCAATCAAA
>DASSHD010000253.1:0-5286 GCA_035693085.1 Hanamia sp.
CACGTTTTACCAAAGAATTGATTTCTAACTGATCAGGGCCAATGCCATCCAACGGGGAAATTATTCCACCCAAAACATGGTAAAGACCATTGTATTGTTGCGTACTTTCTATTGCTATCACATCTCTAATGGTTTCAACCACACAGATAATATTCTGTTTTCTGCTTCTGTCGGCACAAATATTACACAGTGTTTTATCAGCGATATTATGGCAGCGTGTACAAAAATGAATTTCCTCTCTCATTTTTAAGATAGTATCGCTGAATATTTTTACATCATTTACCTCTTTTTTCAATAAATGAAGCACTAATCGTAAAGCTGTTTTTTTACCAATGCCCGGGAGTTTTGCAAATTCGTTAACTGCGTTTTCCAAAAGAGAAGAAGAAAAAATCATTAGGCAAAATTAAGAGTTTGAAAACATAACAGTAAACGAAGAAATAAATGGGATTTTTATTTATAAGAACATTTTTTCAGAATCTTTTCATCATAGGCATACCAGTAAGATTACAACACCACATCGGCCTCATTATCCCAGTCCGCTCTTATACTAATCTTTTTGGGGATAGCAATTACTTTTTCCGGCTGTTTCTTTAAATGATAATTTCCGGGGTCCCAGGTACCATTGTCATTCTCATCTTCCAGTATTCTCAATTCATATTCGCCAGGAGGAAATAATTTTACATTAAATGTTGGTGAAGTGATTTTGAAAGAATCAACTACTTTATTACTCTGTACAAACTGCAATACAGGATGTTCTATTTTTTTAAGATGGCTGAAGTCTAATTTCAGGCTCCCATATTCTCTATCACTTTTAGTTTTAAAACTGATAGTATCAGCCTTTTTTAATTCATCGCCCAAAGTATCCACCGCAAAATCTTTATCAATTACCAATTTATATTTGGTATCTTCTACCCAATTATTTTTTACCGTAATTATTTTTTTAGTTGTATCTAATGAGATTGTAAAGCCTGCAATTGGATGAAATAAAGTATCGGTCAACTTAATTTTTAAACTATCGAAATTCTTTAGTGGCCTTTCGAATTGGAGTGTAAGCGGAGTAAGCAAATCCTGTACTCCGGCAGATAATGATGTGGAATACTTTAGTAATTTTTCAGGATTCTTTTTATTGGAAACTCCCGAACTTGTAGCGGGCTTTGTAAATTTTTCTTCCGAATAAGCAAATAGTTCAATGGGCTTTACATTTTGTGTAATGTGAACGGCACTGTCGGCAAATGCGAAAAGTTGTGAAGGGTTGTTGTACATTCTTTGCCCGCTTTCATCTTTTAAGGCAAACAAATGGTAAATGCCTCCGGCGAGATATTTGAAATCATAATTTCCTGAAGAATCCAATCTGGCTATATATTTTGGTTTCTTTTTGTAAACTGCTGAATCGCTAAGATCACTATACAACATAACTATTAAAGTGCTGTCGGGTCTTCCGGTTTCGGCCAATATTACTTTGCCCTTTAGCTGCATTGAATCAATATACGAACCTGTAGAAAAAACATAAGTGAAATTGTGTATCGGATTATTTTCGTCAATATCTTGTATGGCATTCCCAAATTCATAACTGTAAGTGGTATTGGGTTGCAGCGTGTCGCGTATTTTAATGGAAACCGTCTTTAATTTAGAATTGACATTAGGAATTATTTTAGGGAGAGGATTTACCAGCAAGTTATTCTGCATGTCTTGTAAATGCACATACTCATCGAAAGTAAAAGTAACACGGTTGCCGGTAAAATGAAGTGTGTGGTTAGGAGGAACTGATTTTAATAATACCGGCGGAAGGGTATCCTTTGGGCCGCCGGTGGGCATTCCTATTTGTGCACATCCGCTTCCCAAAACAGAAAGTAAATAATACAATCCTGCAACAGCTAAAACAATTATGGAATTGAATATTTTCATTTCAGAAAAGCAAACTTAATTTCTTTGAATGGATATTGATGGTTCTTGTTCCTAAATTAAAATTAAATATTTTATTTGCCTGGTTTTAAAATTGATTTATACAAATTAGGAGAAAAGCATTCCTTCTTTAATCTGTGCCGAATAGGTACTCTGCCGTTTATCGTCTAATTCCTACATCCGGCTATTTTTTATTAAATTTGACTTTAAAGCCACTAAGATGCCTGTAATCTCTATGTTTTATGGTATGATAGTTACTATGTACTATCTTGACACTAAGCAACATAAGTTACCACATATCCATGTAAAATATGGAGAAATGGAGGCAGTTTATCAAATTCCTGATGGTACTTTTCTCGAAGGCTCTTTGCCCGGTAATAAAGAAAAATTAATTCAAGCGTGGATTGAAATACACAAAGAAGATTTAATGGCAAACTGGCAATTGGCTGTAGCAGGTAATACCATATTTAAGATTGATCCTTTAAAATAAAAAACATGAACCCCAGAGTTAAAACAGCTATTTACAAAAAGCCACATAAATTAATTTTATTGTTTACAAACAGCGAACAAAAAGAGTTTGATCTTTCTCCGTACCTTTCTTATCCTGTTTATGAAAATTTAAAAGATGAATCTTTTTGTAGTAAAGTAAAAGCAATAAACGGTACAGTAGTATGGAATGACGAAATTGATTTTGATCCTGATACTTTATATCTTGAAAGCAAACCGTTAATACCTGTGATGTTTTCTTCGTGAACATCAGTTCTGCCATCTCATGTAAAGAATCACAACGACATTTTGTTTTATAATAAATACAAAAAAATCTGTCAATTAAACTTCTTCTTCCACAATATCATGCAGCGCGATTTCTAATTTATTTTCTTTTACAAAATTGCACCAATAGCAATCTTCTTTTCCACAACCGGTATAAAAATTTCGTGCCTGTATCTGATTCCAAACTTCGGATATTTGTTGCTTTACTGTAGTAATATCCGCCGGTTCAATAAATATTTTTCTTTTCTGATAACCTTTGGTTTTGTCAGGTTCTACAAAATCAAATTCAGAACTCACCACTTTCCAGTCTTTGCCGTCTATATTATCAATAAGTATTTTGTAAAAAACTGCTTGCCTCCAATAATCGCCTCCATTGGGTTGTATTTCATTGGGTGGTATTAATTTTTTCTTTGTGTAATCGCTGTTTACATCGCCGGTTTTATAATCCACTACGTTCACCTCATTTCCATTAAATTCCATTTTATCTATCTTGCCTTTTATTGGAATTCCGTTTACTACATTTTTAATATTTCTTTCTACAGCTACTATTTTATTAAATGAATTGATGTAATTATCATAATAATCGCCCAATACTTTTTCGCCATATTCCATTCTTCTGTCATAAGCTTCCTGAGTAAAATTTTCACGATGCCTTTTCATGTACCAAACAAAATATCCCAGCATTTTTTCTTTTGATGGAAATTGTTGCCTTTCATTTTTTTGCATTTCTTCAAAAAGTTTCTGCAAAGCGAAATGCACGGCGCTTCCAAATTCCAGGCTCTCTGATTTCCCCGAAGGAATTCTTATCAGGTTTTTATAATAAAATCCAAGCGGGCAATCTAAATAATTATTAAGCGAAGTAACATTCATTACATATTTGTCGAGAAGAGCAGTAATGAAATCCGATTCATCTTTTTCTATTTCCGGGGCTTGCGGCACGAAATTCAAAGCCTCATATTCCATCAGTTTTTCCTGTGGCAAATTGATAGTTTTTATTCCCAGATTATTGGCTTCAACTATTTCTGCAATAAACATCGAATGTTCCGCATCTTTGCCATCCGGTTTTATTTTGATAAATGAAATTTGCAGATTTTTTTCAGCCCTGGTAAGCGCTACATAAAACAGGCGACGAAGTTCCTCATCCGCGTTTCCGGATGGAAGCGATGAAAATAAAGTATCAGGAAGTTTAAAGCCGTTATTAGGATTTCTTTTTTTCTCCCACAAATGTGCGTTCATGCCTGTGATAAAAACATGTTCAAATTCCAGTCCTTTGGAACCATGCGCTGTTAAAAAATTAACTCCGGTGCTGTTGCCCGAAAATTCGATCAATGGCAAGGGCAGTTTTTCTTTTTTCATCAGGTCAATTACATCAATCAAACCTTGTAATGCAAGCAACGGATTACGTGCGGTTTCTTCTTTAATGAAATCAAATAAGGCAGTAAGAATTTGAAGCAGTCTTATTTTTTCCTCACTCTTCATAATGTAAGAAAGCACACCCGCATCCGAAATAATTTTTTCAAAAAGTGTTTGTAAGGTAACATTGGAAACATCTGCTATCAACTGTTCCATCATTTTGCTGAAACTTTTTAATGCAGGATGAATGCCTGTGTCAAAAAGATCTTTGGGGCCTGAATTAGATTTGTCGTATAACAATTTTCTGATCGAAGTTTTTTGACCACTATAATTTTTAGTGTTCACTTCTACAGTAATCTTCGCAGTTTCTATCGGCGGTATTTTATAAAAATCATAATGGAGGATTTCAAAAAGAATTTCATCGCCGCTGTATGGAATATCGTGTTCGGCTGCGAGATACCGTATTATCTGAATTATTTTTTTTGCAAAAGGATCTTCCAGAATGTTGATGCTTCTTTTGGAATAAACAGGAATGTTTTTCAGCCTGAAATATTTCATTAATTGTTCGCCATAGCTGTTTTCTTTATAAATAACGGCTACCCTTCCCGGCTCTGTTCCTTTATCAATAAGGCTTTTCACTTTATCTGTGATATCGGCCATTTCGTCTTTAATAGTATTATATTCGATTATTAAAGGTGGCTCAGTCAGTTTTTTTAGTTCTTCTTTTGAAGAAATTAATTCTTTGCTTAATCCCGGAAATTTATAAATAAGTCTTTCCTCATTTTTATCAATTAAAGATTTGGAAACATCCAGAATTGGTTTGGTAGAACGGTAATTATTGGTGAGTACAATTTTCAAAAGGCCTTCATAGTTTTTGGCAAAGCTCTCCATGTTTTCAATGTTGGCGCCCTGAAAACGGAATATACTTTGATCATCATCACCAACCACAAAAACATTCGGCGAGTCCCAAAACTCAATCAACAACCGTACTATTTCATTCTGCGTACCGCTCGTATCCTGGTATTCATCAACTAAAATATATTGAAATCTTTCCTGGTAACTGGCCAGTACACCTGCCTGTCCGGTAGGCAGGGTTTTATTTTCATTAAATACTTTTATCACCCAATTGATCATATCATCAAAATCATACAGGTTGTTTTGTTTCATTAATTCCTGAAAATTATTGAACTCGTTTACAGCAGCTCGAAGTTTTTCCATTCTGTCCAGTTCGGTATAATAGTCGGGTTTGTAATCACCAAT
>DASSHD010000254.1:0-3185 GCA_035693085.1 Hanamia sp.
TCGGTTGTAATTTAGCTTTTCAATTTCAGCTTCGCTGAGGTTGAATTTGAGAGAGGGCATATTTTGTTTCTTTGGTAATTAACAAAATTGCCCCTCTTTTCTAATTTAACAATTCACGGTTTTGCCCCTTGCAAAGTATAATCCGCATGACCACTAAAAAAAACGGCTACAAATAAATGTAACCGCTTTTTATAAGTAACCAGGAAATATTTTTATTACTTACTCAGGAGTATTGTCTAACGTTAATGGATATTCAAAAGGTTCACTATATCCGGGATAAACACCGCTGATAGTAATATCAGATTGGTTGCCAATCAGGTTTCTGAGATCGTCCAGATTTTTTACTTCCTTACCGTTCACTTTGGTAATAATAAACCCATCGCGCATTCTTGTCTGATCATTTAGCACGCCATCATTTATTTTCTTTACTACCACCCCACCGTCTAATCCGAGTTGGCTTGCTTTTTTAGGATCCAGAGTTTCCAATTCTGCACCCAGTTTATCCAGCATAGTTGTCGGCTTCACAATATCATAATTACCTGCATTATTTTTTAAAGTTACCTCTACAGTATTTTCTTTCCCATCTCTGCTATAAGTTATTTTTACTTTATCGCCAGGGCTGTACATACTCAATTGTTCCTGCAATTCGGAACCCACATTTACCGGCACTCCATTTACTTTTGTAATGATATCGCCAACTTTAATGCCTGCCTGTTTGGCTGCGCCATTAGTTAAAAGATTAGTTATATAGATACCATCTGCGCTTTCAGGAATATTATTTGCTTTTTTCTGTTCCGGAGTCATTATTCTGGCATTCATGAACATTGCACCCAGAAAGCCTCTTTGCACACTACCATATTTTATAAGATCGTTCACTACTTTTTTTACAATGTCCACAGGTATTGCATAAGAGTAGCCGCTGTAGTAGCCTGTTTCAGAGGCTATAGCAGAGTTGATCCCTATTAATTGTCCATTAGTATTGATCAACGCTCCACCACTATTGCCCGGATTTACGGCTGCATCGGTTTGTAAAAATGATTCAACTGCCATTGCAGTGCCACCTGTTTTATCACGGTTCAATCCAAGAGTTCTGAATTTGGCGCTGATGATACCAGCAGTAACTGTGGCCTGCAGATTCAAAGGATAGCCAATTGCCAAAACCCATTGGCCGATTTTTGTATCAGCCGAATTACCATAAAGAAGGAAAGGTAAATTTTTAGCATCTATTTTTACTACTGCTAAATCATAAGACGGATCGGCAGCAATCACTTTGGCTGTATAAGACTTATAATTGCTAAGGGTAACTGTTACCTGATCTGCACCTGCCACCACATGATTATTGGTAACGATATATCCATCATCACTTATTATTACTCCTGAGCCTGAAGCTCTTTGTGGCAATATACGCTCTTGCCCTCCTCCGCCCTGGCCAAACAATTGGTTGAACAAATCGCCGCCAAACAAATCAGAAAATGGATTCTTCTGCCCAGGTAAATTATTATTAACCATCTTACCTTTTGTCATAGTTGTAATATGAACAACAGTAGGGATGGCAGCTTCAGCAGCTTGTGTAAAATCTACCGGCCCGGCCGAAGGATTGTTACCACTATCTGTAAATCCTGTAAATTTATAGTTGGATGGAATATTAACGGTCTGGAAATTGGGATTGTTACTGTTATGCTGATATTCATTGTATCCCAGAATAACAGCCAATGTAGTAACTACGCTAATCAACACAGTAAGAAAAATGTTTCTTGTTTTCATTATTTTTTAGATTTTTATTGTAATAAATTCGTTCATTATAATTCGATAACACCACTTAAAAATACAACTATCAAATTCCGTGCCCCGCGGATAAAATTAAAACAACGATGAATACTTTTGTAACCGCTTATTTACCTTTAACAATAAATTAAAAAAGAATTTCAAGTATTAGAAACCTGTAATAAAAGAAGAGGAGCACAGAGCAACAGTTTAATGACATTTAGCCGAAAAATTCTTTTAGATTCTCTTTACTTAAATCTACAAACTCAATAAAAACTGAATTGTATCAATTCCATCGGCGTATTCAAATAAACGGGGTTCCTGGGTTTTCCCAAAAGGAGTATTTTCACTGCTTACGATACATTGAATATTTTTATTTACGGATAATTCATCCAAAACAGTTCGCCTGTTTTGATAAAAAGAAAAATGCAATTCACTTACGGGCGAAAATAAATTTTCGTTTTCCACAAGAATAATGCTATCGTTGGTCATGTAGAATTTATTATTCATGATTAGCAATGCAAGATTGTAGTCGTAGTTATTTTTATATTTTGTAAAATCAGAAAAGTAATTATACTTCCGAAAAGCATTGAGTAACATTACAAAATCATATTTTTCAGGAACATATAATTTAGTAACATTCCTGCAACCCAATCCAAAATAAGTATGTACATCATTTGCCAGAAAAGAAAGCTGGTCCAATGTTTCATTGCCATAAAGCACTGCAACTCCGGTTTTATTATTCCTTATAAGAGAAGGATATTTGTCAAAATAATAATGAAAATACCTCACAGAGTTATTGCTACCGGTAGCAATATAAGCATCACAATCTTTGAGCAATTCTGCAATTGCAACCACATTTGATACTTCGGGATTCCATTCGCATAACTTTTCAATGATATGTTTTAGCAAAACGCCGTCTTTTTCTGAAAGTTTTATGAGCTGGCGATGACCCGAAATAAAAACACATAAAAAATCGTGAAAGCCAACAAGAGGAATATTACCCGCCATCACCACTCCCACTTTCTTAGGAATGATATTATCATCTATATGGTAATAATTCACCCAATCTTTTAATTTATCCTGATCAAGAAAATTCTTTGAGATATTACGTATTGAGAGATCTGAAAATTCCTCAATGAACCACTTATTTTTTTCAAAAGCCTGCTGCTTTACCGCCTGCAACTCATCACTATCTTCGATCAAATATTCCCCAAGTTTTACCATTAAGGTAATTCTTTCTGCTAAATTCATTTGGGTAAAATTATCTTTTTATATTTGTAATAATTTAAACGCAGGCAAAATTCGGAAATTAATTCTAGCCTGCAGAACTGTTCAAACTTAATAAAATGGCAATAAAAATTACAGACGAATGTATCAACTGTGGCGCTTGTGAACCGGAATGTCCCAACAACGCTATT
>DASSHD010000255.1:0-3260 GCA_035693085.1 Hanamia sp.
TAACCGTAACGCTTAATACCATAGCTTTTGACCACAGCATCTTACGGCGGATTGAAACCATTGGGTGAACAACGGTTCCGAAGGGGCTTCCTTCATCGGTTATACAGCATCCTCTTGCGAGGTTCGTGACACACGGTGCATCCCAAATTTTCACCGGTTGATGGGGACACCAACCAGTGCGAGTCGCCGTGGGCAGTGTTCCCACTGCCCACAAACATCACAGCAAAGCGAAAATTTGGGATGCACCTATCGCTCTTGATGATTGCAATTTGTCTATAGAAATATTTGCACAGTAAAAGAACAAATAATAGCGATTTTCATTTTTTATAGAATTGTTTAAAAAGGATTTTTTTGCTTCGCAAAAAGTTTTTTATTAGGCCATGAATTACACCAATTGTACGAATTGAAAACTTCACGCAAGGATAGAAAGGAGAAATTGTTATTTTAATTTTCAACAATTACAGTAGGAAAGTAAATAAAAAACTATAGTGGGAAAGCTTTTCACGCAAACGTTTCAAAGCACTTGTAAGCGTGTTTTTTACGGTTTGTTCAGATATATTCAATCGAACAGCTATTTCAGGTATCTGCAGGTTTTCGTTTCGTCTTAAGCGATAGATTTCCTTCATCCGTTCCGGTAATTCATCCACCACTCCGGCAATGGCAGATTGCAGTTCTTTATACTGAAGAAGTTCCTCGGTAGTGAGTTCAAAATGTTCCAGCTTTTCTGCCGATAACGGCACCTGTATCCCTTTTTTCGCCTTCCGGTACACTTGTTTAATGATGTAATATTTGAGGGCAGTAAAAAGATAAGGTGAAAGAGTCTCATCAATCTGAATCGTTTCTTTATTACGCCAAACGCTTATAAAAACTTCCTGTACCGCATCCTCTGCATCGGCGCTGTTTCCAAAACGGAAAAATGCTTTTTTGTACAGCGCTTCCCAATAACGGCTATACAGTATCCTGAAACCTGCATGTTCATCTGCGGTTTCCAATAATGTCTTATCAGGTAAATTTTCTAACATGAAAGCAGTGATTAAATTGATCAGGACTACAAAATATAATAATCCATCAAGTTATGAATCTTAATCACAAAGTTAACTTTAAATAAGGATTGTATTTATATTGAAGTTAAAAACAAATGTAAGCCTTTCTCAAAAGCAAACTCCAAGAGATATATCTTCAGTCGCTTGAAGGTAACTCGTTTTCCACTCCGCCTTTTTATTTCCGATTAGGAAGACAATATTTTTTTGTAAAATGCTGCATCTAAGATTTACTGCATCTGTAAAAATCTTAACAGGGCAAAGCAAAAAACGCTATGTTTTTGGTTTTGTAGATCGTCATTTTTTATGGTAAACATGCCTTATCGGGCAGACAGGGAATTATTGCAGATTCTCATTTTATGCCTTTGTGATAATGAATAAATATATTCATTTATACTTGCCTCCGGATAGAAATGTGTAATGATTTTAATTTGAGCTAAAGCTCAAATACCTTTTGCCACTGATTTTCACGAATTAAAATTTGTTAAACAAATTTATCCGGCGCAAAGTATAATATGGCAAATGATGGAGATATAAGGTCAAAGGCGCTTCAGAGATTTTATGAAATATACTGCACAAAAAATAAAGCCGGATTCAATAAACAACTATTCTGCTGGTACTGCCACATTTTAAAGTAAATGCGGAAGATAGAGAATATCCCGGCCTGACCGGACGGGCAGGAGTTCCGGGAAAGAAATTCATTAAGTATAGCTAAAAATACATCGCACTTACCATCCCCGAAGGCATAAACG
This sequence comes from Hanamia sp., assembly GCA_035693085.1. Classification (GTDB taxonomy): domain Bacteria; phylum Bacteroidota; class Bacteroidia; order Chitinophagales; family Chitinophagaceae; genus Ginsengibacter. The sequence continues at coordinate 1,793 of DASSHD010000255.1, forward strand.
CTTTATTCTTAGTTTTTTCAAGGTGCCCGTTTTTTATAGAATTATATTCCAATGAAATAGCAGTAACAACGAGGCTGCCGGCCGATGTTGGCACTGGTAGCGATACTATTTGCTCAGTCACTTCTGCTTCATTATAATCATAGAGGATTGAGGTAGAAATGCCACCGGTTGCAACCCCGTTTACCACATCGCATCCGGCAACTGCTATATTGCATTTCAAAGAAACAGTACCTGTAGGTGCAGATATGGATTTTACCGGTACAAATGCAGGAATTTTCAATTCCAGCAAACCGGGTTCAGTATTAGTGACCTCCAATGCAACCATCCATCTTTCTGTTATCGCATAACCTTCTGTAAACTGAAAGTTATTTACAAACGGCACGTCACCACAAGGCTGCACAGGATCGTAGTCCGAACGCAGCCATTGAAACAATGCAGATACAAGCCTCGTCTGCATTTTATTATCCGCCGCAAAGGGGATTACCGGAAGTAATTGCTGCCTCAGGCATTTGCCAATGCTAGATGCTTTCCCAAATTCGCCAGCTCTTTTTTTGGTAGCTTTTGTTTGCTTTACTTTAACCGGGGCAGTACGGATATAATACTGATCACCTACCTTATAGCAAATCAGGTTGTTTACCCTACCTGTTAACTGTACATTAATTTGTGATGGCATAATAGTGATTGATTTAATTATGAATAAGGTATTTCTGCTGCTGGGTTCAAGTATAAATACTCCCTGTTTAAAGGCAGGATACTCCCTACCATAGCCGTATCAATCCACTGTATTAACGATGGAAGATACTTATTTAGTCTAATGTAAAATAGTTTTATAAATGTTGCGGATTATTTACCGGTAATATGACATTCTTTGTTCTTCTATGTTCGTTTACTACTATTTGAAATATATTGCTTACCTAACAAAGAGTCGAACAGCAAGAGCCCAGAAACGTTTACAAACTGGTAGAAATTTATCTTATCCGGTGAAAATGTGATAAGTGCTACCACTTCATTAAAACAAGCCTGCAACCTCGAAGACTTAAGAGTGGGGAGCTACAATGGCATCAGGAATTTAACAGCAATAGAACATGCCATCGCTTATCTTACCAGTATTTATATAGACATGAGTTTAAAATTAAAACTGATGGTACAAAAAGTATTTATTTTATCTAAACGCTTCTTTAGTATTCCTTCTTTCTTTCACTATGCCATGGAGGACGGGATATTTGAACTATTAAAAAAGTCAACCAAGGGCATATCTCCACCTGATAGTGACAATAAGATACAAAATTTTATTCTTAGTCTATTCCCCAATTAGTACTTTTAGGTAAACTTCAGAACATTATTCATAAAGCTTGAATTTCATTTTCTAATCCGGGAAAACACGCGCCTGATCAACATTATCATTTTCGATGAGCCTGTCAGTAAACGAAACCTTATCGAAGATTTCTATTTATACGTCATCTTAAAT
>DASSHD010000256.1:0-2640 GCA_035693085.1 Hanamia sp.
GCAAACGAACAAATATTGACTTTTTTTATTTTCCTCACCTTTTTGTTCGGCTATCACGCGCCACCAACAGAGCTAATAATATCCTCAACATTTTCAGGAAAAATTATATAGTGCTACTGTTGGCGCCAACAGTTTCTTTGATGTTTGAAAATAAATCTCCTGAAGGGGGATTTACTGTGAACAAATAGTTTGTAAGTTAGCCATGGCTAAAAGCTGATTCCGACTGAAGCAAACTTTATTGTTGGCGGGGACGCCAACAACTGCATGGTCAAACCTCAACATTAGGTGCGATGCCCGCGAGATCTTAAATCGAAACAGAAAAATCTTTAACTTTACGAAAAAAGAGCATGAGCATTATAGACCGAAATATTGTAGCAACATATTCAGATTTATTTGAAGGGCTTAGTTCTTTGAATAAGATTGAATTAATTGAAAGCCTTTCAAAATCTTTAAAGGTCAAAGAATCAACAAAGGATCGTAGGTTTTACAAATCTTTTGGAGCATTTGACTCAGGGAAATCAGCAGAGGAGATAATTGCTGACATCAAATCAAGTAGAAAGTTTAGAAACAAAGAAATCAAGTTCTAATGCGCTACCTGCTTGATACTAACACCTGCGTTTTCTTCTTGCGCGGGAAACTAAATTTAGACGAAATAATTAAAGAAAAAGGACGGCAAAACTGCTTTATTTCTGAAATAACCGTAGTAGAACTTCGCTATGGGGCTGAGAATAGCGACAATCCTTTAAAATCACATAAATCAGTGGACGCTTTTGTGAGTGGGCTTTCAATAATTCCAATTTTTGGTTCTATAAAACGATACGCCCAGGAGAAAGTGCGACTGAGAAAAATCGGCAAACCAATGCATGATGAATTTGACCTTTTAATTGGTGTAACTGCAGTTGAAAATGAACTTACTTTGGTAACAGATAATATCAAAGATTTTGAAAGATTAGACGGAATCAAAATAGAGAATTGGTTTAAACGAAAATAGCACAAGCGCCTCAGCTATCCTTTGATGTTATTAAGGATAGAAATGCAATTGCAATTATCAATAAAGCTTCGACAAAAGGTTCAGAGAAATAAACCGCATTTACATTTTAATTTATGCAATCTTGGCTAAACTGATAAAATGAGCAGTGACGAAAGTTTCAGTTACATTCCAGTAAACAAACCAACCTACCGGTCGGCAGTCAAATTCCTGCTTTTTGTATTTACACTCACAACAGGTGTTCCATATTTAAGATTGTAATCCATTATTATTATGATTATATGGTATTGTAATCCATTATTATGATTATATGGTATTGTAATCCATTATCATTATGTTTTTTCAGGATTGGAAGTTATTAAATTCAAAACTGCTAAAATCTACTCACATCCATTTTCACCCAATACTTCCTTAAAAATTTCACCCTCTGTCAGGTTTTAAATAATGCCACAACTAATCCTGCATAAAAACATTATTTAAAATCAAAAAAATAAAAATCATGAAAACAAAAAAATTAAGATTACCGGTGCTTTTATTTGCAGCTATATTGATTGCAGGAATGTTCAGCTTTACTACCGCGGTGCAGGCACAATCTATCAGGCCCGTAACTGTAAAGTCTTCTAAAAATTTTGATGGAACAATCAGCGCTCTTAAAAAAGCGGTTTCTCAAGGTGGTATGATGGTACTGTCTGAACTTAACCAGGGGAAAGTACTTTCTATGACCGGCCTTTCTGTGAATGCTCATTCCTTTTTCGTAGGAAATCCGAATGTGGGTAAAGATGCTTTCTCAGCAGATCCTTCTGTGGGGCTTGTGATTCCGGTTAGGATTAATGTATATGAACAGAATGGAGCCACTTACGTAAATTATTTTAAGCCCTCTGATTTATTCTCCTCATTTAACAATGCTAAAGTAAAAATGCTTGCTGGCAAATTAGATAGCAAATTAGCGATGATGATGAAGATGGTTTCAATGTAAATATTCAGGGTTACCGGAATTCAAATACTGATCCGGTTTCCCTTTTTTGAATTTTTTAAAAACAGGGATAAAATGAAACAGGGAAAAACGGAATTGATCATTATAATAATAGTTTTGATACTTGCAGGTATTGCGCCTAATTTATTCCCGTATGCCCAGGCAGGAAATGCAAGCCTGTCAACACTTGCAACAAAATATCTTATTCCTTCGGCAGCGCTTATTTTTATCATCACTTTCATTAATTTTTTACTAAAATATAAAGAGCTGAATCATCAAATTTACAATGGTATGTTAGCAGGATTGATTGGCACTATTGGCCTGGAGATTATAAGGGAGATTGGTTTCAGGATTGACTGGATGCCTGGCGATTTGCCTAAATTAATGGGTGTCTTGTTACTTAACCGATTTGCGGATGGGCCTTCTTTTTGGTCCAATGTTGCGGGCTGGGCATATCACTTTTGGAATGGCGCAGTTTTCGGAATTATATTTAGTTTATTGGTCGGCAGAGGGAAAACATGGATGGGAATGATTTATGGTTTTCTGCTGGGCATCGGATTCATGATAAGCCCTGTAACCAGAAGTTTAGGAATTGGCGCTTTTGGATTTGGATTTAAAGACGGATACCAGTTTATAATTATTGTTACGCTGGCTCACGTTGTCTTTGGCGGAATTCTTG
>DASSHD010000257.1:0-6055 GCA_035693085.1 Hanamia sp.
AGGGTGTTGGTAGGAAATAAAGATTGCAAACAGCCTTATAGCGCCAGCATACTAAACGTAAGCGCAATGAGTTTCGGATCACTAAGTAGTGCAGCAGTAGAAGCATTGAATGGAGGGGCAAAGATTGGTGGGTTCGCGCAGAATACAGGCGAAGGTGGTATAAGTTCTTATCATTTAAAACAGGGTGGTGATTTGATATGGCAGATAGGTACAGGTTATTTTGGAGCAAGGGATAAAGATGGGAATTTCAGTTTTGAATTATTCAAAAAAAATGCCCTCAGGCCTGAAGTAAAAATGATAGAAATAAAACTTTCGCAAGGCGCCAAACCTGGTCACGGCGGCATTTTACCCGCCAAGAAAAACTCGCCTGAAATTGCAGCTATCCGGCACATAGAACCTTATACAACAGTATATTCTCCACCATATCATTCTGCATTCAGTACACCAAAAGAATTTGTTCAGTTTATACAAAAAGTAAGAGAAGCAAGTGACGGAAAGCCGGTAGGATTTAAATTATGCATTGGCCACAAAAGTGAATTCATAGCAATATGCAAGGCGATGATTGCACTCGATGTCTATCCGGATTTTATTACCGTAGATGGTGGCGAAGGCGGTACCGGCGCTGCACCACAGGAATTCAGTAATTCTGTGGGAGCGCCGTTCATGGATGGATTATCTTTTGTAGCAAATATGCTTAATGGCTTTGATATTCACAAGCATATAAAAATTATTGGCTCCGGAAAAATAATGACCGGCTTTCATATTGTGAGGGCAATCTCTCTTGGTGCAGATATGTGCAACAGCGCGCGTGCCATGATGATGGCGTTAGGATGCATACAGTCTTTGCTTTGCAATACCAACAGATGCCCCACAGGCGTTACCACGCAAGATCCGCAATTGGTAGCAGGTTTGGTAGTAAAGGATAAGAAGGTAAGAGTTGCAAACTATCATCAAGACACCGTGAAATCTTTTGTAGAACTGCTGGGAGCCGCCGGCATGGACGATCACACCCAGCTTACCAGAAGCCATATTTACCGCCGCGTTTTTATGAATGAGGTTCGCACATTTGAAAATATCTATCCCAGCCTGGAATCCGGATGTATGCTCAACGGAGGTATTCCTGAGAAATACCTGGATGATTATAATAATGCAGATATAGAACGTTGGATTTAACGTGCATGGTTATTCTAAAAAGGTTACTGAAAACAGAAATCTTCGATAATTATTTGTTTACTGTAAAATAATTCTTTGATGAAACGTGATAAAGAAATGATTCTAAACTAAACAAGCTTTGTCGTTAGTGGAGATGCTAATAACAACAGTTAAATTTGCACTTCAAAATTTACAATATATTTGGTTTCTAAAAAGCAGGAAACTATTGGAAAAAATAACAAAAAAAGTCATTCAGGATTTAATTCATAAAACTGATATTGGATTAAATTCGACACATAAAAAATTATGTATCCCAATCATAAACAGGATATATAAAAAAATGTTAGCCGGGATTAACTTCTCTGCTATAAAGGTTGATAATAACTTAATTTGTGATGGACATCATAGATACCTGGCTTCACTTTTAGCAAATTTTTCTATTGAAAGAATTCCTATAATCAGTACCCCGTCAACTACTGTGGTAGATTGGACATTAGTTGTTTTTGAAGATTTAGATTGGGATACTCAAGCTAAAATAAATATGTTAAATGAACAAGATGCCGTTTATAACAATATGACAATTGGACAAATTCTTGATATACTGAAATAAGCTGTAATTTTGATACCATGTTAATCTTTTTAGACATAGATGGCGTGATGGTTCCTGCAAAAAGTTGGAAAAATCCTGATTTGCTTAATGATGGATTTCCTGCTTTTAGTAGTAAGGCAAGCAGCGTTCTGCAGAGTTTGATTTCTGAGGGAACTACTGTTATACTTACAACTTCGCATAAGTCAAATTATACAATTGATGACTGGAAAGATATTTTTAGAAAAAGAGGTATTGATCTAAAAAAAATAAAAACTCTCGACAATAATTTAGCTAATCTTAGCCGAAAAGATGAAATTTTAAATTGGTTTGATTCCAACAATATAAATGAAACATTTGTTATTATTGACGATGATAAATCCTTAAATTCTCTTCCGGATTTTTTAAAGAGAAATCTGATACTAACTAGTCCTCTTATTGGCCTTACAGATGAACATTTAGAAAATATAAGAACTATTTTAAATAAAAATTTACATGTTGTTTAAATATGCTGGTCCCTGCTTTTGTTGGCTTCCACAGTCCCTTTGTTGTTTTTTAAAATAAAAATTATAAATATTTCTTTGTGTACTGATAATAATAATTTTTTGGCAAATCATAACTAAAGAAATGATCCTGGAAGACACAAATTTTGTTGTTGATATTGGACGCCAACTACAGCACACTATTCAAACAAATCTCCCTGCACCGTTGTTTTTGTGTTTTCCACCCAATCCATCTGATCGCTTTTGGAATAATCAGTAAGTTTATTTCCTATTGCGCGCCAACCCATTACATCCACCACTTTATGAAGTTTGATTTTTGCCCTTCTTATTTGTGTTCCGCGCCCGCTCTGCATGGCAAGAACCGGTTCATTGGCTGTACTAACTTTCAAAAGCCTGTTTCCTTTTCCTTCTTTAATGAAAAAGAATTTGGAGTTTAAAGTATTGGTTTCAATTTTGAAACGTTTCACATTGTATTGCAGTTTTTCATTATCAAGATAAACTGCTGTAATTATTTTTTCAGGGTCAAACTTTTCTATCAATTCAATATTATCAACTTCAAAACGTTGTGTAATTTCCTGTCCGGTAATTTCATAGTTACCATCTTTATAGATCACCAGTATCTTATCATCTCCTTCAAAATTTCCCAGAAGCTTTCCTTTTTCTTCTGTATTCAATCTGCCAAAAGTATCGTCAAACCAGAGTTTACGCTGGTCGAGGGTTGACTTTCCTTTTTCAAGGAGTCGTATAGACTTTACAGGATATTTGGTTACCTGATTGCCAATGCTGCCCCGGCTACGGATTTCAAGAGTTTCAAAATAGAAATCAAATTCTTTGTTATGCGCCCTGCATCCTGGTGTAAGGATTATACGAACCACTTCTGCTTCACCATTTGGATTAACAGAAAAATAATGAACCTTACTTTTCTCATCGCCTTTGGTAAGGTCGTATTCTTTATCGCGCGTAACTCCGGTTACATTAAACCTTTTGGCATAACTGATTCCTTTTTTACTTTCCGCGTAAATCATATTATAAGTAGTCCGTTCATCATTTTTATCAAATACCGCTACATGAATAATATCTTTCCCGATAAAAACTTTATCGGCTACTTTTACTACTTTCATAATACCTGATTTAGTAAATACTATGATATCATCAAGGTCACTGCAATCCGCAATGAATTCATCTTTTTTGAGGCTTGTGCCCACAAAGCCTTCAGAACGATTTACATAAATTTTTGTGTTGGCTATGGCTACTGCTTTTGCCTGAATTACATCAAATAATTTTATTTCCGTTTTGCGCTCACGGCCTTTACCGAATTTTTTTAATAATTCTTCATAATAGGAAATGGCATATTCGGTTAAAAATTCCAAATGATGTTTTACCTGCGCTATGTCATCCTCCAGGGATTTTATCTGCCGGTCTAAATCTTCAATGTCCAGTTTATAAATCCTTCGTACAGGCTTCTCCGTTAGTTTTAGAATATCTTCCCTTGTAATGTCTCTTTTCAATATTTTTTTGAAAGGGATAAATGCTTTGTCAATAGCGGCAATCACCTTATCCCATGTTTCATGTTTCTTTTCTAATTCTTTATATATTTTCTCTTCAAAAAATATTTTTTCCAAAGATGTATAATGCCATTTTTCCTGCAGTTCCCGAAGTTTTATCTCCAGTTCTTTTTTTAATAAATCACGGGTGTGATCAGCAGAGAATTTCAATAATTCAGTAACACCGGGAAATTTAGGTTTCTGATCTTCGATAACACAGGCATTGGGAGAAATGGAAATTTCACAATCGGTAAATGCATACAAAGCATCAATGGTAATATCAGGAGAAATACCCGGCGCGAGGTCAACTGTAATTTCCACATCAGCAGCGGTATTGTCAGTAACTTTTTTAATTTTTATTTTGCCATTATCATTCGCTTTTACAATGCTTTCAATTAACTGAGAAGTGGTCGTACCATAAGGAACATCTTTAATAATCAGGGTTTTTTTATCCTGTTCTTCAATTCTTGCACGCACACGTACTTTTCCACCACGCACTCCGTCATTATAATTGGTAACGTCAATCATTCCTCCCGTCATAAAATCAGGGAATATCTCAAACTTTTTTCCTTTATAATATTTTATTGTGGCTTCTATCAACTCGCAAAAATTGTGTGGAAGAATTTTTGTTGCAAGGCCTACAGCAATACCATCAGCACCTTGGGCAAGGAGCAAAGGAAACTTCATTGGAAGAGTTACCGGTTCATTTTTTCTTCCATCGTAACTCAATTGCCAGGTTGTGGTTTTATTGTTGAAAGCTACTTCCAATGCAAATTTGCTCGGGCGTGCTTCAATGTATCTCGGCGCTGCAGCTTCATCGCCGGTACGTACATCACCCCAGTTTCCCTGGGTTTCTATTAACAGATCTTTTTGTCCCAGATTCACCAAAGCATCACCAATACTGGCATCGCCATGCGGATGATATTGCATGCTTTGCCCGATGATGTTGGCTACTTTATTAAAGCGCCCGTCATCCATTTCCTTCATCGCATGAAGAATACGCCGTTGAACAGGTTTTAATCCATCTTCAATAGCAGGGACTGCGCGCTCCAATATTACATAGCTCGCGTAATCCAAAAACCATGTTTTATACTGACCGGAAATACCGGAATCACTGTGTTTGTATTCTTGTTTAGTCGTTTTTGCCATTGTTTATTTTAAGAGTATCACAAGTAAATATTCAAGTTTGGAAAGTTCAAATAAAAAATATTCAATTTTCAATGTTCAATAATCAACGCTCAAGTATTAAAATATCTACTCCTTCGGATTATTTTTTTCAGAATTCAAATTTTTTTTAGCCGTTTCAATGCTCTTGGCAACAATAGAAATCAGTTGTTCATTTTCTGATTTAATGTTATCTAGCCTTTCAATTGGCTTGATCATTTTTGCTTTAGAAATAACTTTCAAACATACTCTGGTTTCTTTTAATTCCTTTAGACAAATTTTCATTTTATGGATAAAATCAGATCTTGATTCAGCGCCTTGTGCTTCTCCATATAATAATGTCGGCGCCAGCCCACATCTTATTAATTGGGCTGCAATATAATTCCCTGCTCTTGTAGATGGTAATGATTCAACAACCTCAATGATCCTGCAAGAGAATTCCACAAGCCTGTCTTCTAAATCAAATTTAATATCTGCCACGAATTTTTATTTATTGTTTATTACTTATTTCTCCTTCCTTGAATATTGAAAATTAAATATTGCTCTTTTGCTTCCCCTTGAATATTGAATATTGATTATTGATTATTTGTTTAAATCATTAATTATTGTTCACCAGCATTAGCTTTTTTCTTCACCTCAAAATCTTTCATATTTTTTACTTCTCCCTGCGCATCTATTTTACCGGCAATTATTAATTCCTTCAATCGCCAAAGCAGGTATGCATCCCCGGTAGTTTGTTTGGATTTATGTAAAAACTGGTGAATTACTTTATTTGCTTTTTGCCAGTCTGGTGTTATAAATTCCATGAGGAATTTATCAAAATAATCTGCATCATGTTGAGACAATTTTTTTGCACCTTCAAGAATACGGACCATTTTATTTTCATTACAAATTTTTGCCCATTCATCGGGATCAATTTCAAATTCAGATGTTGTAATCGGCCTGGCTAACTTTTTTGCTTTTACAAATTCGCGTGGCGGAATTTCAAATAAATTTTCCGGATAAAAGATTTGTCCTTTTTCATTTATAAAGGGAAGATTGTTCAATGAAAGAACATAAATCCTCCCTGCAAATTCTTTTAACTGAGATATAAGCCAGTAATACCC
>DASSHD010000258.1:0-2020 GCA_035693085.1 Hanamia sp.
CAGGCAGCGTAAACATCAATAGAATCAATGGTTTCATAAGATATCAACAAAAAAATGTGGAAACTAAAAAAGAAAAAAAAGAAGCAAAAAAAAGAAAAAGGTAGTAATAGTAATAGTGTCTACTTTTTTCAGGACAAGACAAATATTGCTATCAACTTTAACCAAACCACTTTTAATCAAATGTGCATTAATGAAAGTTTTATTTTCTAAATATAAATAACAAAGCAAATTGTTTTCCTTATCATATTTTACGTTGTCATACTTAAGAAAAACCCTTTTACCTTTTGTTTTATCTATTAGAAAATCGGTTGCTTTACCATTAATTACGGGGTCTTCTTTTATTCCAATTAATTTTACAGTGAGGTCATTGCTTAGTCTTATTTTTTCAGGACTTATAACCTCTTTAACTGTAAATAATTCTTCCCGCTGATTTGAACTTTCCTTGTCAATCTTAGAACCGAATTGTAATTTTTTTACATCAATCTTTTTGTCCAAAGTGTGCGGGTCTTTGAAAATGTACGGCTGCTTTTTAATTTCTTCAGTAAAATCTGTTTGTATATTTTTCTGTTTCAAAAATTCATAAGTTGTTCCAGGCAGGTCTTTTTGATGCACTTCCAATTTCTCTTTAATGACAGGCAGGAACTCTTGATTGATTTCAAAGCCAATTGAATTTCTATAAAGGTTTTTGGCAGCCAGCAAAGTTGTTCCACTACCTGCAAAGGGGTCAAGAACTGTTTCGCAAACAAATGAAAACATTTTGATTAGACGCCTTGGAAGTTCTTCCGGAAACATGGCAATATGATTGTTCTGCCTTGCGCCTGCAAAGTTCCAATGGCCTGCAAAAAAAGTGTTCCATTCTTCGGCGGTCATTTTTGAGAGTTCTTTTTGTTCTTTTGTGGGTTTTGGAGCATCGCCTAGTTTTTTAAAGACAAGGATAAATTCATAATCTAATTTTAGGATTCCGTTTCTTGGGTATGGGTACGAGCCCATTTGAACACCTCCGCCTGTAGTGTTTGAAGTTGTTACTTTTTGCCATATAATAGCGCCCATATAATCAAAACCGATGCTCTCGCAGAATTTAATAATTTCTTGCCGGATCGGAATGACTTTGTAACGTCCATAATAAACAGCTCTGGCAAACTGGTCGCCAATATTTATACACAATCTGCAACCATTGTGAAGAGTGCGGTAGCACTCTTTCCATACTAAATTCAGGTTGTTGATATAATTTTCATAAGAGTCGTGAAACCCAATCTGATTCTCTGTTCCATAGTCTTTGAGTTGCCAATATGGAGGAGATGTAATAACCAGATGTACTGAATTGTTTACTAATTCAGTCATTTGTCTGCTATCACCATTTATTATTTTATGTTGAGTTTTCAATTGCAAAGGAGTTTGGTCAAATTTACTTAAAAAAGTCTGTCTGTAACTCACCCCTTTAGAACTTACATTTTCACCGGAGCATGACACAAAGCGCGCTAAATTAAAAGAACCATTCGTGAGATACGAATAAGAAGAAATTAATTCTATGTTCCATTAATCAGATGGAGGCCGACAGTTTAATGAGTGAACAGTAAACCAACCTACCTGCGGAAGGCAGGCAATTATTAAAGATTCTCATTTTGTCCATTCATAATTCGTTTCTCACGAATTACTTTCTTTCTTCCGGATTAAATTGGCGAAATTAAAAGAAACATTCGTGAGACATGAATAGCGGAGAAGGAAGTATGATCTATTCTCAATGAGTAAATAAAGAAATAAGGAAGATTTTTATTTTTCCATTAGTCAGACGGAGCTATCAACTTAATGAATGAACTCTGATAACACTCTCCAGAGAGTTGAAAAACTGGTAAGAATTACCAAAGCACCAATCAAAATAAACATAGTTTTTAAAGGCAATTTCCCTACAAGCCTGGCTGCAATAGGAGCAGCGATAAGACCGCCAATGATAAGCCCTGCGACATCTGTCAAGGGAATACTTTTTAGTAGAATAAAAAAGGTAATGGAGCTTGCGAGTACT